>NZ_CP018726.1 GCF_001908725.1 Xanthomonas vesicatoria ATCC 35937
AAGATCCGCACAGGATGTCTGCTTCCTCCTCGTAGCTGCGGACCCCCGAGAACGGATTCATGCAGACGTTGGAGTTCGAATCAAACTCGATGTACTGGCCGTCCAGGAATTCGCAGATCTGCTTGTAAGAGAAGCCTTTGTCGATGATCCACGCCCGGCCACCCATACTGAGGAAGTTGTCGTCAACGCGTTAGCGAGGAAGGATTTTCCCATGCCGGACTGGGCGCAGATCAGGAAGTTGTAGTTGCCGTCCGAGTCATACGGGGAGAAGGACATCAACTGACCGTCGCGGCCGAACAAGGTAGCATCGGTGTCCCGGTGCCGACCAGCTGGCAACCAGCGGCAGCATGGCCACGCAGTGCCGCGTCGGCATCAGCTTGTATCGTCCAAGCGCATCTTCCATGTCGGCGCTTGCCGCGAACGGCAGCATCTGGAAGAACATCGGGCCGACCATGAATGCGTCGTCCTGCAGCGAAAAGCCGATCTCTTGGAAGCGTTTTTCAGGTCGCTGGACGCTTGAATAGGCTGTCGCTGTCCTGAGCAATACTGCGGCCCACATACGCACGAATCATCCTGTCGCCGTCGTTGACCGCTTTTACCGCAATGTCGGAGGACTGTTTCTGCTTACCATAGTCGGGGATTATTTCGAGAGCGGACCGTCGGCGTTCTTGGTCGCCCAAGTGTTCTTGGCAAGAGTTGGCCCGTTCGTCGTCTGGATCAGGGTAGATTATGTTGACGGTGATCACCGTGGCTTCGCGCAACGCGCGGGTTCCACGCATGAGGTCACCGACGTACTTCATTGCCATACCCGGGTAGACGTCATCCGGGTAATGCTTCACGCTCATTACGCGGACCTGGGCGAACTCGCCTAGATGTAGCTTGTTGCGCTCAATGTCTACGCACGTGTCGAGGTCGAGCAACTGATCGCATAGGAGCTTGTCCTCGTCGTATTGCGACCAGGCATGGCTCTCCAGGCGGCCTGCGGCGAATGATTGAGGATCGTTTCCATGACGCGCTTGTAGGACTTGGCGTCATGGTCTCGGCCTAAATCCCGCGGTCTTCAGGCCGGCCTTGATGCTGGACATCTGCTCGGTCAACCGGGCTAACTGTGCTTCGTTCGGTGGCGTCTTGCCATGCGGAACTGCACCGTCACGTAAAGCTGCATGTTCCGCACTTGGCCTGGTGGGTCTTTGAGATCGGCTCGCCTGTTAGTGAGCGAAGGTATTCCACTCGTGCGCGAGCCAGCCCCTGCAAGGTCTCGTCCTTCTGATTCTGACGGAGCACCATGTATTGGTGGAGCTTGCCTTCCAGTCGGGACTCGCATACAGCACGAACTGCATGAGAGACCCAGTTGGAAGTGCGGTGTTCAACAGAGAATTCATGCTCTGCTGCGTCACATCGCTGAAGCCGGTCAACGGATTGCAAATGAAGCCGAAGCCGAGTCTGTCCGGCGAGATGACGAAGATATCGTTGTCGCTGTCGAAGGCATTCATGACACCGAACACCTTCTCGCGAACTTCAGCTCGTTCTTGTGCTTTCACGTTGACCGGCCCCTTGACTTACAGTTGGAAACCGGCGGTGAACACGCCGTCGATAATGCCCGGGCCGAAGGCGAACGCGGCCGCGAACAAGATGCCGATCGCAAAAGCCCAGATGCTCTGCTTTGCCACCCCATGATCATGCCGATCAGAAATGCGCTGACTGCGATGGTCTTTCCCAGCACCCCCTCCGTCCAGCCAAGCACCAGGTCGTACAGGTCCTGGAATTCCGCACCACCGGTGGCGGCACCACCGCTCGAGGCCAAAGCCTGACCGACGACTACGGCGGCCAGCAACAACAGCAGGCCGTTGTCCTTGACGAAAACGACTGCACGGCTTTCCGGCTTGCTGACAAAGGCAGCACCCGTGTCCAGATTGATATTGTTCATTGCATTCCTCTTAAAGATTTAGCGCGGTGGGTTGAATTGTTGCTGGTGGTTCCTGTGACCGGCTCGTTCGACGCCACCTCGTCGTCCGCTGCCGCCGCCTGTCCCTTCAGAAGAGCAAACGTGTTGGATGCATCAGGCATGCGCTGCCCTACCCGCCACTTCCGCGGCTCAATTTCCGAATAGATGATTCCGCCCATGTGCAGATCTCCTTGCTCGTCCTCCCAGGGGGCGACGTAGATCCGCATGATCTTTGCCGACTCCCGGTAAGCCTCACCGTCCGGCAATTGAGGTGAGGCGCGTGTTCCGCGATTGAGGGCATCAGCCTGGCGCTGCGTGGGGACGATTGGGGACATCGGTCGTGCCAAGGACAGAGAGTCGTTCTTGCCGACCGACAATCCAGTCAGAACTGGATTGCAACAGCGGTCCGGCCGACCGCGACTGCCTCAGCAACTGCGGGGCTACGGCTGCACCACAATCGTCTGCGGCGCCAGCTTGCCACCCTTCTTAACGCGCGGTTGTTCGTCTGCGTTTGACATGTCGTTGGTGGCTTCATAGACCTCCACCGGGTTCATGCAGCTAAAGCCATCCGGAGCGGGGCAAGCGAATTTGCCGCTGGAGCCGGTGGCGCACGCGTTTAGCATAAGGAGGCAGCTGGCCGCCGCTAGGCACTTCAGAGCGAGAAGCGGGTTTTTCATATTCAACATGGGTCCTCCTGACCTAATCAGGCTAAGTCGTCGGTGATGTAATGAACCCACGTATGAGTGGGTGAATAAGGCCTACTTTGCAGGGGTTCGCGCACGCAATGGCGGGAGTGAGATGCCACGTACCAACACCAGCGTTACCTCCCGGCCGGCATCGATCTCGATTACCGGGTGCATCTGATCAGCGAGATTCAGGTAGTACTCCGCAATGCGGTCAAGCGCCGTGCTGGCACCACCAAACGCACCGGATTGGGCAGCGTATGCGGAGTCGATACCATTGCCAGGCGCCACACCGCGAACGTTGCCGCTAAATGCTTGCGAGATACCATCAGCCACACCAGCCAAGCTAGCCTTGGCCAGCACAGCACCTTGCTTGCTTACCAGACGACCACGAACGCCGGCCTTACCGTCATTGCCTACAACCCACCCTGCAGCTTCACGTCGATGACTGACCGGTCTGTGCGTATGCAGGAGAGGTTCTCGGCACGAAGCATTGCCCGTTCCGATGCAAGGTCACCATGACCTCCGGCAAGGATCATGCATTCGCGAAAGTCCGCGAGATAGCGATTGGGAAGGATCGATTCCTTCTTCACGCGAATCAGAACCGGCGTTGGCTCTTTCATGGCACCTTGACCGGTTGGGGCGTCGAGGCCCGTCAGCAGAACGCCCTGTATCATGGAGCCTGACGGCGTGTAGGTTTCGGCCTGGTTACCCGCTTCTTTCTCCTTCGCCGCTTTGGGTGGTGCATCGACCGTGCCAGCGCTGTCCGATCGTGGTGCGGTCAACGGCGCTGAAACGGGCACGCTCGTAAGTGAACTTGGCACTTGCGGAGCACCGATGGTGCGGATGCCGCCATAGGCCTGTGGTGCGGGCTGTCCAACTGGCGTGCCTGCACCTGGAGCACCCTGCCCCGCCGGACCAGCGCCTGCGGCTCCATTCGCTTGCTGCAGTTTCACCAGCTGCTCAACGACGTCACGGATCTCGGTGACTTCTTTGCGCAGAGCCTGTGTCGCCTCCTGGGCCTGGGAAGCGCCACTGTCGCCCTGGGCTTGGCTTTCGACCTGAGATTTCAGTTTGTCGATCATTTCCTTGTCGCGCGCACGATCACGACTCATCGCATCGATCTCGCGAGGCAGCGAGCTCAGGCCCATCTTCTTCGCCGAATCCCCACCAGGCAGTAGCGCGTTTTCGATTCGCGAGGCCGCAACTCGCTCCTTTCGTGGCTTGTCCGAGCCACCGGTCAAGATCACGATGAGCATGCACACCAGGATCAGGGATCCGAAGATGCCCACAGTGATGGCAATCTTCTTCTGCCCCGCAGGCATGCTTTCCCACTTCTGCTGCAGAACTCCGTTCTTCTTCATGTCTGTCCCTTAGTTACTCACACCAGTGCCCAGCAACGACGGACGCTGGTGACCTTCCGTCTCAACGTGCTGCCGTACCGCGACGTACAGTTCTGCGGATTGGCCTGGCCCCAATTTCTGGCTAGGCCAGGTGGCGGCGCCGATTACTGCCGGCGACTCGCACTTAGATTCGTCGACACTGATGGGCTTGTAGTTGCGATTGGTGATGCGCGAGACAATTACCACCATCGCATTGCCAGTAATGAGCTGCTGGGGAGCGATCTCTACGCCGGGGATATCGCAGGTTGGCATCTGCGCAGGTACGCGCTTGATGGCTTGGAAGCCGTAACCCTCCGGGACGCGACCGAGGGCGATCTCGCGGAAAGTCGACTTCACCACTTCGACGAATGGCTGATCCGACTCCCATCCCCGAGCCAGGTCGCCATTGGCCACTGAGTGGCCGGTATCGGTATTGGCGACGTAGCCTGCGACATTGACCTTGACGCTCACCGGACTGATTGCATCAGGAACCATGGTGATGGAGATCGCGTTGAACGGATCACCCTTTTCGTAAACCATCAATGCGATTTCATCTTGCAGCAGAGTCGACACATAGATCACACCACGCTCTGCTGAAATCGTCGCCACGCTTGTGGTCTTGATCTCCGGATCACGGAACGGGGTGATGATCCGGTTTACGTGCGAAAGTGCGATACCGAAAGCCTTGTTCTGACCGGACTGCACTTCGATCACCGGCGGCGGGGCCGGAAGCGTCTTACGCGGTCGTACCGGTATCTGATTTGCCGCGGCTTGAGCCTGCATTTCAACCTGCTGCAGCGCTCCTGGATTCAAGGGCCTATTGACTTGGCCTTGGGGAGCTGGCGAGGCCGGTAGCGTGCGTGGCTCAGGCGTCACACCCAGCGGACGCTCACCCGGCAGCGTGCTGGCAGTGGCTACAGCTGCGGCGCCAGGCTTCATGTCTTGCGGCGCTAGCACCTGTGCCTGGACCGCCGCGACGAACATGGCTGTAGCCACGCCCACGACGATTTGACGTATACAGATATTCATTGAGTACCTTCAGGGATCAGTTTTTGGACGCGGCGGCGACTTGCGCTTCGAGTTCTTTTTCTTTCGGCTGCGTCCACGGACCTTCGTAGGTCTTCAGACTGGACAGCTGCACGGAATAGTTGCGAACGGTCAGACCCAACTCGTAGGTGCGAACCATCTTTTGCTCGCTGTTTCGAGCGCCACGAATCCAGTAGTCGCCACTGACGATGACCTTCTTGATGCCGGGATGATAGAAAACCTCTTTCGGAGCGAACTGGATCGAAATCTGTTCGCCCTTGATCTGCTCAGCCTGTTCACTGACAGCTGCGATCATCTCGCGATGGGCTTCGGGGGCGACGTATCGCGCCACGTTGTCGGCCAGGAATGGAGCCGTCGTCGGGGTCACATTGCCCATCATGGTCGCAAGCGATAGGCCGAACGACTCCTTGAATGCAGCGTCGGCGTCGTTGGCCGTGACGCTGGCCTCGCCAATAAGACGAGGCGGAACCAGCACGACGGTCTTGTCCTTGGCGATCAGCGCGATACCCAGAAACAGGTTGCAGATGATCATCAGTACACTGAAGGCCAGAAGTAGATGGTTCTGCAGGTGGAGTCCATTCCACGTGCTGGTAAAGAGTCGCAGTTTCATGCGGGATAAACTCGCTTAATGAACGGGTTGATTGCGCAGCGGCCCTTGTAACTGATCATCCCGACCCAGTAGAGGGCGTGGTACATGAAGTGATCGGGGCGGCTGTCGCGATACTTCGTGAGCCAGCGGCTGGCGACGATGCCGAGAGTGATGCAGATCAGGGGACGATCGGTGATGATCCCCGCGCACATGAAGAAGCCGAAGGGAATCAGCTGGTCCAGGGTCCAGAACAGCAGCCGCTGGGGCGTGTTCAAATACCTCGGGAAGGGCATGATCTGGGACACGTCTGTCCTTTGCTGGGGAGTGGGGACAAGGTAGACGGCCCCGCATGTAACGAATCAGCGTTTGGATGTGCAAAAAAGGGGGTAATTGCGTGCCTTCGACGCAGGAGCCGCTCTGTACCAGCGCGCCGACAAGCACGCAGTCCATATTGGACGCGGTGTCCTGAAATGGTCATGCCGGACAGTGCGCTACAGCCGGCGGTGCAGCCATACGCGCAGGCAAAAAAAAGCCCGCGGATGCGGGCTTTCTCTTTACGTTGCTTGCGGCTCGAACTCACTGTTCCGTGTCTGGTAGACACCTCGCTCGTCGTCAACGAACTCATCACTGCTTTCGTCAACGGCCATTACGCCGTCGGCAATGTTATAGCGGTCACTCTCTGAGTAATCGAATGTCGGCATTCGACCCTGATACTCAGTCATGTAGTCCCAATAGTCTGGGGGCTCTACAAGCGGAGCATCTTCATCTTCATCGAAGAAAGGATCTTCCAGATGCTCGGCGATCACAACTGGAACCTCGGTCTGCTGAACCACCAGCGTCTCCTGCATTGAGGTGACTGGTTGTAGACCAAGCCTGTTTGCGTCAACAGGCCTCGGCAGCAGCACGGGCGTTGGTAAAGCCTGAGCAGCAGGCAGGACCGGTAGCGCTTCAGGCTCAGGGGGCCGTTTGGCCCGAAGGGCACCAATCGGATCCATGAGAGTGAAGACCACTATCAGGATAGGTAGGACAATTAAGCAAACTGCAGCATTTGAGATCATGGTCGCTCCACAATGGAAAAGGACCATGCGCCTTTGGGCGGATGGCCCAGAGGCTGGAAAAAAGGGGAAGGAACCCCAGTCATCGTCTGCGTGGCAGATTCCCAGCAATCCTAAGTTCCCAACCTGCAGGAATCAAGCGCCCTAGGCGCCTGCCTATAGGCTGCGATATAGTGGAAACACCACAGGAGGTGCCAAATGGCATATGCGTTCATCATTCTGCTTGTTGCCGCCATCTTCTTGTATGTCGCATTTCGCAAGCCCGCCCCCGTCCAGGAGGATCCGATTGCCGACGACGATATGTCGAGGTTCAATCCAGTTCGGGCAACTTACGATGATTTGTACGCCAAGGCCTGGGGCGTCAAAAACGGCTTGGACGACTAATGAGCAAGGCCCCCTTCCGGGGCCTTGTAGTGTTGGGATCACTCTGCAATTGGTTTAGGTAGTGGCCGTTCTGCCGCCGACTCTCGAACCATCGCCGAGCCAATCCCAGACCCAGTGAATCCGCCACCGCCGGCAACATTCATCATGTCGTTCGTCGTCGGGTTGCCGCCGAACATCGCATTCTTTTGATGCTGGGACAGGTTCTGCATTGAAGCCTCAACCCTGTCGGCATCGGAGCCGGTCAGGTATGCGTTGCTGAACTCACCCCTGCTTTCGTTAAGCAGTCGAGCTGCAGCAATGACGTTTACCGTGTCCTGATCAGCAACGTTCTTAGAGAAGCCGTTCTCGGCATAGATCTCTCGCCTCAGCTCTTCGTATCGCGTCAGGCCCGAATCCCCGACCATGGCACGATCGTCATCACGCTGGAGGACGGGCCCGCTCGCTCCTGTGGCCTGAGGAATCGTTCCGTCCGTACCGTTGGCCATGTAGCCATTGAAGATCGCAAGCCCCGAGGGGTTGGAGCCTTCAGCGCCCCAGAAGTCACCGATCGAGCGTGCATAGGTCAAATCCGGCGTATTCACGCCCTGGTTGAGATTCTCTCGTAGCGCAGCTCGTCCGCCCTCCTGAACATCCTGGCGAGCAGCACCATAGTTGTTGTTGAAGAAGTCATCACGCTCACCGCGATTTCCGAGGTTCGCAGCACCACCCGCACCTGTATTCACGCGACCAGCATCGACACCAGACCCGGAGGCAATGTCGCCGCTGACGGCGCTTCGAATAGCGCCAGCATCGGGGACATTGGACATCGAGAGCCCGGAAGTTGCTTCGGTCGCCTGGCCATAGGCCGGAGCGGAATCTTGAAGCCCAGCATTGGCGCTCGCGTTTCCGACGCTAGCACCTGCTGCACCGACCGAGTATTTGTTGGTGAGCTCAGCAAGCGCGGAGAAACGATCCCCTTCGCTGCCGGCGTTCGTTGAGTAATAGCCTGCACCATTACCCGCGAGCGTCATACCGGCCGCCATGGCGCGAGCCTGGTTGTCGTCGCCAGCAAAGAGTCCGGCGCCCCTCCAATCCTGTACTTGGCTCAGGTTCTTCTGAAATGCCGCCGCACCGCCTGTGTCGACCGCAGCAGCAACCGCTTCACCGACTGCGCCTGATCCGCGCTGGCTCACCTGCCAGCTCCAATCTTGCACAGAAGTACCAGTGAGATTGCTAACTGTTTGCGACATCCGGTCCGCTTCCGAGTAGTTCTCGCTTGCGGACTTGAGGTCTTGGGCTGCCTGCGACTTTGAGTAGGAATCGAGGATTCCCTGTGCGGCAGAACTGCCTTCCTGTGCCATACGGCCCAACATGTCGACTTTCTGGGCTGCTGTTTCCGCCTTCATCACTCTGTCGAGCCCAGCTCGCTCTGAACCCGAGAGCCTGCTGGTATTACCGAAGGATGAGTCCTCACTTGATGACTGCCTGTTCGACGAGCTAATGCCGCCGGAAACGATGCCGGTGGCTTGGCCGCCGCGCTTGCCCTGTCCTTGGGCCCCGCCATTCCCACCGGACCGGGAGGCACTTTCACCAGAGGCGCTGCCGGCTCCGTTGGCCGACAAGCCTATGTTCTTGTCCAGATTGGTTGCATCGCTGGTCTTCTTGTCCCGACTTGACTGGTCGCTCACGTCCGAACCGACGGACTGACCACGCGTAAAGCTGGTTCCATCGCCGATGCTGTCGCTCACCTGGGAGGTAACGCCACTTGACGTCGTAACGCCCTGTGTCGATGTGAGGGAGCTATTGATCGCGCTGTTGAGCGTAGTGGAGGCCGTCCTACTGGCCGTTTCCATGGCACTCCGTGCGCTCTCAACTGATGCGCTGGCAGATCCACCCATGTTGAAGGAACCGCCCAGGTTCTCGACTCCCGTCATTGACGTGCCGGCGCCGCCAGAGTGAGCCATGCGCGAGCTCACGTTCATCACCTCGCCCATCTTGGCGAGGTCCGGCGAGGTCATCTTCTCGTTCACGTGATCGCCACCGGAAAGGCGCCCGGCAAAGCTGGTCATCGCAACGGCACCACCACTCAGCAACAGGTAGCCCATTGGTGGAACCAGCGTAGCCATCCATCCACCGACAGCAATCCAAGTGGTCAATTCGGAGTTGAGCGCCGCAGCACCGGCAATGCTGGAAAGAGGAACACCATGATTTGCGGCGTGCAAGCGCTCCATTGCCGTGACTGCATGCTGCACCATCGTCAGCTGAAAGAGATCGACCGCAGCAAACATCGGCGCCCACGTCGTTACCCAGAGGATGACGGCGAAGTACTTACCCACGACTCGTTGACCGAAGGTGCCCATCCCGGCGATCAGCGCCATGAAGGGAGCGGCGATGAACACGATGCATTCAAGAAATGCCATGAATGGACGCATGGCTTTGCGGAACATGATCTCTCCAGCGCCCCACTCGTCTTGCCGCTGACGGTTGCCCTGGATAAGCATCAATTGCGCCTGAATGTCCTGAGGCGTCAATGTGGAAGATCCCGCAACAGCTTCGTCCATGATCTCGCGGATCGCGGATGCCATGACGTGATTGTGGATACTGCTCGTCCCGGCACCAATGGCTGCGAATGCCGAGTTAGCTGCAGCAGTGGGATCCGTGGAGTTCGATCTGGCATCGGTCATCGCCATGGCAGAGTTCAAGAACGACGACTCCATGCCAGCGTCATTGGAGTCAACAATTAGGCGTTCCATGGCCACGTCACAATCAAGCACGGCAGGGCCGGTGCTGGTGATGTAGTTGACGGACGTCCACTTGTCCCGGAAGCCAATCCCGCCGTCGGTTTCATGAAAGCTGAGCGGATTGGCAGCCGACATCACTGCGTTCTGATCTATCGCGCCACGCTGAATTGCTGGAATAGTGCATTCAGCGTAGTACGAACGCAGGTTAGTCTTGAAGGTCGATACTTTGCTCTGTGTTCCCTTCAAACCGTCTAAGTCCCACCGTCTGGTCATGTCCAACAACTTCAACGTGTTACCGAACATGCCGCTGTTGACGTCGAACTCCTCCATGCCAGGAACCGCGAAGGCTTGCTGCATCTTTTCGGTAATTACTTTGCCGATTGTCGATACAACCATCGCCGGCGCGGCAACTCCGAAAGGAACATTATCGACAGTGTAAGTCTGGAGTGTATTTGCTCCAGGCGCGCCGTCCAACGCATACAGCGTGGTGTCCACTTTGATAGAGAACATCCCCAGGATCAGCAAAAAGCTGACGAAAAGGTTTGGCAGTTCGACCTTCTGACCACCCGTTTCAATCGCCTTTAGACCCGTCAACAGCAGCCCGACGAGCATGCCGAAACCGCCAAGGGCAAGCAGAAAGCCACTGCTGCTCATCATGGCCACGCCATCGAGCACGCGCTTCATGAAAAGGCCATCGCCCAGCGAGTAGATCTCGAACATACATTCCTTCCTTGATTACTGGGCTGGTGTGGTCGCCAGATACGGCTTTTCGGACGACGTATCACGCACTCGCATGTAGTAGTCCAGATGTGCCGTGCGACTCTTGGTTCGTTCGAAGAACGGCTTTGATTCTTCCCTGAGCCGGGTCGTAGCTTCCCGCGCCTTTTCGCGGAATTCCTGCGTCCCCTCCCCTTCCTCAGAGCTTAGAGAGATCAGGATCGACTGCAGGTACTGACTCATCACCTGGGATACGACAGTCGCCGCCATCTCCTCGGAGAAGGTATCGACAAAGGCGATCGCCGCATCGGGGTTTGTCTTGGCCAGGCTCAGGACGATCTGTCCGTAAGAACCCGTATTGGTGATCCAACCGATCTCCGCAGCCGTTGGTTCCGTCGCGCCTGGTATCCGAGCTTTTGCCACAATGCCGCCATTGCCGGTTTCACCGACGAAGACAGTCTTGATGCGCTCCTCCACACCCTTAAACGCAGGGATCTCCGTAGCACGCGGATTGAGGCACAGTTCATTGTCATTGCAGACAATGCGTGTCACGTTCCTGTTGCCATTGCGCCCTTTGATGAGTTCGCGCAATGTCATCGACGGTTCGACGTAGTGTACGGATACATCTTCCGCAGCACCGCTTGCCTTGGCGCGGGCCGGACAACTTGCGTCCACGTTCGGAACACAGGCCACGATCGTGCCCGTGTACGACATCACGTCTTCCATAAGCTCCTTGGTGACGCCGACACCCCAAGCGCCTAGGCCCTTATCCTTCATCAAACGCCAAGCCTGGTTACCCTTAAACACTTCGTTCCGCATAGCGTTGGTCATGCGAGAGCTCGTCCATGCCGAAGGCGAACGTCCCTCGCCACGGGCTGAAGCGTCTTCGCGGTCATCGCGCAGACCGGTGGCCATGCCGAAAGCTTTCGACTTCTCCTGGATGGCACCTTCCAGCTTTGTGTCTCTTACCAGCTTCTCGCCGATCTCACAGGCGTTGAGGTTGCCCATGTTCCATTTGTCCATCTTGTCCTGAAGTGCCGACAGCTTTTCCTCGCAAGTTGGACACATCGCGGCGAGCGCTATCTTAAACGCGTACATCACCGCTGCTGTGGCGATCGCTCGCATGGCCTGCTGCAGCTGCTCTTTCGTGATGAAGGAGAAACTGCCGAAGAAGGCGCTAATGCCATTGCAACCCACCGACAGGCTTGGCGGTTGAAAATTGTAGGCATTGATGTTCATCATCTTGTTGCGAACCTCAATTCCACCGCCGGACACAACTCCACGCTTTGCTGACATGAAGACGTGCGGATCCGTAGTGTTCGACATGGCACCGAACATGTCGCCCACGGCTCGATCAAAGCCTGTGTCTGCGCGAGCCACTTGGGACGCAAGCGAGAACGAAAGAACCATCACTATCGCGGCTAACATCCTGTAGATGTGCTTCCCCATTACCGATTCCTCCACGGCGTGTTGCCGCCTTCGCTCTGTGTGTTGATTTGCTCCCCGCCTCCGTGGATGCCGCCTCGGCGCATGATGTCTAGCAAATCGCGGTCAGAAGTGCCCGTAGGCACTTCTTCGAGGTCAACGCCATCTGTGAGCAGGCGCCTCGGCAACCCGTGCATCGCAGTTTCGTATTCGTCTTTGCTAATCCAGTTCTGCGCTCGGGCGACTTCCACAAACCGCTGCTTCAGCTCTGGAAGCGACCTCAATCCGGCGGCCAAGAGCACCACTTCATTGGTGTCCGGCTTGACCAGGTAGAGAGTGGGTGTGGTGCTCACTTGAAGCTGCGCAGCCTGTCCGCTGTCGACGACCCAGTTCGGATGGGAGCCATCGACCATCGGCAAGCCATCCAGGCTAATCGGCAGAATCGACAGTGGCACCTCTTGACGCATGTAGTCGAGGATCGGGTTCTGGCGAAGACAGTATTGGCAGGTCGACTGGAAGAAGTACCAAACGCCAACTTGACCAGCGAGCCGTTGGATGATTTCGCTCTGAGCGCCCTCCGTTGCGTCGGAAATCTGCCGGCGTGAAACCGCAGTCACCGGATTCGAGATTGTCTCGTCCAACGCCGTGTTCTGCTCGGCCACGGACCGGTATGTATAGGCGAAGCGTTCGGACAGATCCATCATGTACTTGTGGACATAGAGGAACATCTCCACGTTCTCCTTCGTGGGATTGTTGATTGCCTGATCGCGCAGGCGATCGATGTTGTTCCTGATCCACTCCACACTCAGCGGCTTATCTTGCGACTCAGTGGGGGTGCCTGCCGACTTTGGCGGCTCTATAGGCTTCTTCGGTGGCGGCGCCGGCGGCTCCACGTACCAGAACCAGCCGTCCTCATGGCGACTCAAAAACTGGTTTTTCGTCGCCGAAGGGGGCGCCGTCGTATGCGCCGTAGGCGCTGATTGAGTTTGCAGCTGCGTGCGTTGCGGACCGGCCGGTGCCACGCCGGCACCTTGCCCTACCGGCCGGTTCAAGGCCTGATCGAATACTGCCTTTGGATCAGGGGCAGATTGGGCATAGGCCTGTTGCAGGTCTGCCAAAAGAGCGAGTGATAGCAGGCACGACGCCCAGCCGTGCTGGCGCTTCCTACGACGTGGGTGGCTTCTGGCATTGGTCATACCAGCCAGTTTGGCTCCGCATCCATGTAACGAATGCGGGTATGAGCGGGAGTTTTGGGGGTTCTCTAGGCGTGCTTGTGGCGCCGCCGTAACCTTAGCCCCAGCCGTCTCCGACGATCATCCGGAAGGCTTTGGTCGTCGTTTCCTGGTCACTGATCTTTCGCTTGATCCGCGACACGCGGCGCAGCGTTGGCTCACCGCGGGTGGCATTGGGCCGGCAACCCATGACCGAACTGACTAAGCGGCAATGAGGACACTCACCTTCTAGTGGCTCACGTAGGTCCCGCTGATCAAACGAGAGCTGCAGGAATCGGTTCTTGCAGCGTGGGCAGTCGGTCAGGTATATCTCGCGACTCATGAACCTGCGAGCTAGCACGACGTAGAGGTTATATGGCGTCGACTCGACGTCTTGATGGGTGAACACCTCAAGAGCGTCGATCGCCGCAATGAAGACGTCTGCAGTGAGCGTGTAGTGGGAGTCCGAAGCTAGTACCTGCTCCAGCATGACCAAGAACCCTGATGCTTTGACGTGCGTGTTCGCATCTTGGACGACGGTGCCCACTGATTGAATCTTCCTACCAGTCGGCGCCAAGGCGCGCGCCTCCTTCTTTCCGAGGCGCGTCACCATCTCGCGAGTCAGGCCGGTCAGGTCCGCGATGTCCGGTGACTTCAACTTCATCTTCATCAGTTTGACGGCGTTTCCAAGCTCCTTGGAAACTTCGTCATTCCTTAGGGCAGCGCGAATCAACAGGAGCGCTGAGTTTTGGCCAGCATCAACTGCGTTGAGCGGCATGCGTCGGGGCTTGAGTTTGCGAAGATTGGACATGGCGAGTTAGATCAAGGCGTCGGCGTTGATATGGCGGCTGCTCGTCAGAATTGCGCCACCTGCGATACGCAAGTGGTCTTGCTTCAGGCCGCCAGACAACATCTGGACATAGCTTAGAAATGCCGGCGACAGGCGTAGGCGGGAGTTCCCACCCCAGCTTGCGAGGCGCAAAACCGCCTTACGTGTCAGCATGCGAATGCGATGGATCACTATCGGACTGGGCATGCGGAAGACAGCGCTGGCCACCTGAGGGTTCTCATTCGTCAAGCCACGCAAGACGAACCACCACTGGAGGTCGAACAATCGACGCTCGGCCTGCCAACTCGAAAGCCTCTTACCATTGCCAGCATCGAGCAAGTCAATGGCTCGTTCGCTCGGACCCGGAAGACTTGCTGCCTCCAATTGCCGCTCGAGCTCATCCAAGTCGTTGCATCCGAACAGGATGTCGTTCCTAGCGAGCATCATGAGCTGCTCATCATCCAGGAAGGTCAGGGTACGGAGCTTCTCTTCATGGCCCACGTAACCAAATGCTTCCGCTGCAGCCGCTGGGTCATCAAGCATGGCCATCCGAAGAAGCTTCAGAAAAGCCTGGTTGAACTCGACCAGATCGGCGTTCCATAACCCTGTGTCCATCGCCACGCTTTCAGTTGTTTGACAAGTTCAGTATGTAACGGCGATGTCCGCCGTCAATTCAGTCTGGGGGGGTTACGCAGCTGAGCGAACCGCCCAATTGCGTAAAGACCTTTTCCCGAAAGTGCGGCGAGTGTACTGGTTCTTTTGGCATCGCTACCCGACGTCGCGACAAGACTGTGCGAAGGCCGCTATTGCTCGCTGAACGTCACTGTGTCAATTGCGTCAATTTATCGACGTTTTTTGGCATAAATGCCATGTGTCGACATAAAGTTACCGTCGCATGTAGGAATCCGCCTGACAAGGATCAAGCGGAAACAACTTTCCCGAATGCCTACGCGGCAGTTGGCTGACATCCGTGACGGAAATTCGTCACCAGTGTTTTTCTTTCTAAAGTATGACGCTCGTCACTGTGTGATCAGTGCGTGTTCCGCGGTTTTGCAACCAAGTGCGCAAACGGTGACGTTTCCCGCTGTTGCAAATCAACGTGAGCAGGTCATCACTGCTTCCGACGTCTGAGCTTGCCTGGCGATATCTCGGCTTGCGGCGTAACCACCACTTGAGATGGGGTGGTCTGCTCCGTTTCGAGTCGAAGACGGATCGCCGCGCGCAGGATCATAGAAGGCAGACCCTCAACTAATAGATCAACCCGTCTGTACCTTCGGATTGCATCTTCCAGCTGAGCCTGCGATAGCGGAGTAAGACCAATATAGCGGCTAGCTTCGAACTCTTGATTGACCTCCCCTGCCCCGATCTTGGTGACGAAACTCGGATGCTTCAGCAGTTGGCCCAGTGCCTCTTCGACCCACCGCGCCGCCCCACGCGGGCCATAGATAGCTGTGTAAGCACTGACGTATTTCTCCGCCATTGCCGCAGTCATGCGTAACGAAGTTGCCTTGGTACGTGGCGGCTTAGGTGCGGTTGCCATCATTGGGTAGTTTCAGCCAGCTTGTTGATCATCTTCTTGAACGCCTTTTCGACGGCCTTCAAGTCGTTCCAATTGATGTCAGGAGGAACGTCATCACCAAGCACTTTGGTCATGACCAACTTGATCACATTGGTGTTCCGAACCTTGCCCAGCGTGACGAAGTCCTTGCTTCGGCGCTGCGTCTTGCCCTTTCGCTCATCTCGGGAGTCTTTTGGTTGATCTGCATCAACGCCGCTGGAAGCACTTGACGATTGGTGCTCAGATACTCGCGAGGCTAATTCGAGCGCGAGCTCGTCGACTGAAAGCTTCGCGAGGTCGAATGCGTCCATCATGCTGGTCACCAGACCAGAGTTGATGGCTTCGTGCAACGACTCCGAAGCAACCAAGATGACAGCTAGGCGATAGCCCTGAATTCGGGCGTAGCCGACTTCCTCTTGAAGCGCCTCCTGCAATCTACTGTGGTCAATGCCAGACACGACCGGAATGCCGACCTCATCCATCACGGCTCGTAGTGACGTGATGAGTTCAGCCAGATCAATATCGCGACGCTGCGCATTCTCAACATGCTGAGCCAGTCGTGTAAGGATCCGCGACCGTACGTTGGCACGGATGACCGTCCTACCCGCCAGCTTATGAGCAAGGGTGCGACGATGGCCGGAGATCAGCTGGTAAGAATCACCTCGCCGAAGCACTGTAATCGCATTGATCAACCCAACTTGTGGGTTGGCGATTGACTTGGCCATTTCACGTAGAAGCTCCAGCTCAGCATGCTTCTTCCCCGAGTGCGGATCATCCTCGGCGATCTGCTCCGGGTTGTCCCAGTCGAGCTTGATGTCTCGATGGTTTTTCGGATCGGGAATGATCTGTGTGATAGGAATCTCTATGAAGGTTCCCGCGTCCTTCGGGGCCGTATGCCCCTCAACCATCGCAGCAATGTTTGTGGTCGCTTGTGTTGGTTGTGCGAACCTATCCGCCTTTGAACCGAGCTTCTTCATGCGGACACTCTCATCACCTGCGCAATGTGCTTAACCACGTTCTCAGCTTCCTTTCGTGCAGCATTCTTGGCTGGCAGCGTGAACACTGAGCCTGGACGTGCGCTGTCGTGATCCGACTCGGCAAATGCAGCTCGCTGTGCCAGATGCAGTTGAATCATCATCGGCCCGATCAAGCGATCATCCATGAGGCTCTTTCGTACGCCTGCATGCAAAGCAACGTTGCTCCGATACATGTTCGGCAGGATGCCGATCATGACAATCTCGTCATTCTCTGCCCTGTTCCTGGACTCCTGGGTCCAGAGGGCGATCATCCCCTCAAGTCCGTCAACGCTGTTCGGCTCCATGACAGAGGGGACAATCACGTGGGTTGCCGCACGAATGGCAGCATGGACCAAGGCGTTCTTCGACGGCGGCGTATCGACAATGATGATGTCGTACTGGCTCTCGACGGCATCAGTGCGCAGGAACTCGCGCAGGGCTCCATGCACTCTCGCAACGGCATCTTCCAAAGTGACGTGCTCGATGGCCCGAAGGTCTTCGCCATTGCCTGGAAGTACATCCAAATTCGGAATTCCGGTGGGGTATGGGACGACCTCTCTGCCCATGAAAATATCGGCGCTGCTAGATGTGCCACTCCAATCCATATCGGCAGAGTCGTACTCCGGATGTACCGGCGGCCGGCTACCGTCTGGCAAGTCAGGGTCGCGGATCATTTCAAGGAATCGCTTGCTCAGGTTGCACTGCGAGTCCAAGTCAATAGCCAATACGCGTTGATCCATGCGAGCAAACCCGACGGCAAGGATCTTGCAAAGGGAAGTCTTCCCTACTCCGCCCTTGTGCTGAGAGACGCTGAGAATCTTCAATCTTGTACTCCTTGACCCTACGAGCTCGGAGCCCGGCTGTTTTCGATGTGCTACTTTACGGCGCAATGCTTTTCTGGTGCAACAGTCGGTACGCGATACCGTATTGGTTAATCGATACACAGAGTGGTAAAGTTATCGCCAACTAGTTCGGTTTTTCCTTTTAATTCAACAGCTTATTTACTTATCCACAGACTGTTCGTCACGAACAACAAGAGCAATGACGCCGAAGACCTTATGGAAATCTATCCAGGATCAGGCATTTAAGGGCCGAGATCCCAACTGGATCGCAACAAACATCACCCCACTTCAGCCTTGGATTGAAGACGACTCCTTCATCCTGTTCGCGCCGAACGTGTTTGTCTCAGAGGTCATTGCCAGCGTTGCCCCAGAGATCAGAGCCGCCCTACCTGTAGGGATACGAGACTTTGTAATAACCATTGGGGAGCCACCCAAACCCGGGGAAACTCCTCGTCATGCGGCTGAGTCGAACACGTCGACAGTGCCGTCTAAGCACGTTGCAGCGGTTCCGCCGACTTCACCGCGGAAGAAGCAGATTTCCCAGCAAGCTCAAGTGGAAGGCATGCTGTCGAACATCTGGCCTCGTGACATGCGGGCTATGCCTGCTGACTTCCTGCGAAGCTCACTCTTCACGATTAACCGTTACGGGCTACAAGCCAAACGACCAATGCGTTCGCAAACTCTGCTGTTCAGCATGTCGAATTTCGAAATCCGGGTAACAGGCGCTGAGACGAACGTCTTTGATGCAGAGGTGCATGCGCAAATCCTTCACTACGCACGAAACCAGCCCTTCGGAACAACAATCTGGTTTTCGCTACGGGAGCTCTGCACGGATTTGGACCTCAGCACCAGCGGTGAGAGCATCCAGCGAGTGCGCGAATCACTTCATCGCCTGCACGACACTCGTATCGTAATCAGCCGCAAAGGTGCCGATGAGAAGACGGCGATTTCCGGGAACTTGATCGCCTCCTTCTCTTACAAGGAAACGAAAGATGCAGAACGTTGGCGCGTCGAAATTGGCACCCATATGTTGGAGCTGCTTGGGCCAGGGGTTCAGACCCGGTACCTCCTGGAGATGGACCGAGCGTTAAAGTCGAGCCTGGCTCGATACCTGCTTCGCTTTTATTCATCGCACACGAAGCACGTTTACCCCATCAAAGTGGAAACAATGCGGAGTTTTACAGGTACTAACATGAGCCTTCGCGAGTTTCGCCGGGCTTTGAAAAATGCGCTGAACGAACTTTTGGCCGTAAACGCAATCAGCTCTTGGGAAATCGAAGACGACAAGATCAAAGTCGAAAAGGAACCCTACAAGCAACTGACTTGAGCTCTGTTCCACTGGATCCGCTTAACTATCGCCCCGAGCAGGAATTTTGGGGCTTTTTTGTTTCGAAATACTTGGGTTTGCGGAACCATGTTCTCCATTACTGGGACTGACCACCACGGGTGGAAGATCCCCTACACAGGTACTCCGGCATTACCTGCCCAGAGTAGCCACAAGTCGCAGAGCAAACCACGAAGAATCCGTTGATGGGCCCACCTCACGGCTGGCCATGCCGCATTCCTTTCCACTAAGACAAATGAAAGGACCTGCTAACTGATCGTGACGTTTCAGATCGTCGTGAAGCTTGCTGCAGCAGACACTACGTCCCCAGTTGGTGTGCCTTAATGGCCTGCACTATCTGGCCGAGCTAGAGCCTGGGCTTCCTCACAACTGGCAGGAAATGACCCACCGTGGCAATAGCTGAGTTGGGCACCACAATGCTGGCTATCTCCGAATACAAGCGTCAGTCGCCGGCGGCCGGTATGTCGATTTCGATGGCGGTGGCTGGCTGTGTCCATTTGGCGATCGACAAGCATTCACGCCTTCGATGCATCGAGACATACAGCGGAGAACGGTTAAGTACGATCGGCGCCTCCGTGCGGCATCCGCGCCTGCGCTACCCACGGCCAGGCCTGCTACAAGCCCCGTACGTTCCTGGTGCGTGGTACGCCAGCTCTGCATGCGTCACCGTCGCAACAAACCATGCGTAATTGGGCCACATCAAAGCCCAACGACGGATGCTTAATAGCAAGCGTGAGCGCCCCCGTACACGTCATTCGTCAGCGCCTGGCATGCGCTAAAGCATTCCCCGTTTAGCAGCTTCAACACAACCGCATCCCCTCTTGCCGGTCTCGGATGTCTGCCTCTCCTCTCCTATGCCTCTTTGAACACCACCCTGAGCCGATCGGCTAACTTTGTAAGCAACAGCGAAGGGACTCGGTCGGTCACTATGGCAGCCGAGGAATTAAAGCTTTCTCTGTGATTGCCAAGGTGTGGAGTAATCGTCGCAGTGCATCAGCTCGTGTCTCGCCGCAGGCGTGGAGAAATCGTCGCACTACGGTGTCCACCTAGCCCGAATTCCAGGCCCCAAAATATATGAAAAGCGTGGAGAAATCGTCGCACCTCAGCCCCGACAGCATGTCGACAACGCCACACATGCCGGTGGTGAGCCCAATTGATAGCTAGACCGTCCCAGACAGGGCAGGGGACGAGGCAATACAAGCAGCTCGTGCTCTTCTCCATGTCACGGGAAACTTGACGACCGTCATGTTTTGAATACAAGGAATTGGGAGGGTCTGAAGCACCCAAAAGCCGCTAGTTGCAGCGATGCCGCGACGATTTCTCCACACCAGAAGATGGATCAGGGTGCACGATTCCCCATAGGGGCGACGATTATTCCACGGCCCTGCGATGGTTAATCCACGGGCATGCGACGAATTCCCCACGGACCTGCGACGCTTATTCCACACTAGTGCGATAGTTACTCCACAGCAGCGAACCGGCAAGCCAAGTGCCGCAAGCCTTTCCAGGCATTCTTGGGCTCGGCTAGCAGTCTTTTAGCTTTTGATCTAGCAACTCTATAAGCAGCTCTTAAGCTACGCCAAGAGCAGATATGCAAAAGCCGTACGTCAAAAACACCGGCTACCTCAAGACCCACTCGCCTGGTTGAAACGGCGAAAAAAGATCAACGCGGCCCCATGTAACAAGCGGAAGAATTGCAGAACATCCGGAGTCGGAAAAAAGGGCCGCTAAGCCCTGACGTGCCCCGACGTTGAGAACACCCACTGGCTTGAAAGAACCTCAGCCACGCCAACGCTACCCGGGGAACTAGTGCTGTTAATTGCCATTGATTCCGGTTGCCATCAGCAAAAGGCCTGCACGGCCAGACCGCATTGGGCCATGAGGTGCGTTACCAACTGCAGACGGAATGCCTGGGCGCAAAGACAAACCAACGACTAGGCGATTTCAAGACGTACGAAATCATCAAGAAGCAGCATGTGTGTACCGACAGCATTCAAGAACATCGATCCAGTCCAGGTGCCCGTCACACTCTAACTGACATCGGCTTGCCGGCGCTGCCACTAGTAAATCTGCCGCACAGACATCACTGCATGCGATGGTCTGTGCCGACAGGGCCCCCGACCGTCTCGGAACGCATCGCTGGCCAGACAAGATGTCTCCAGGGTACAGATGCCAGTTACTTCGCCAAATCCATCGGCTCAAAGACGATAGCCAGCTCCAGCCGGTCCTTCTGACCATCTGCACCTCGGCGCATTGGCTCAGCCGAGCGCGTCATCCAATTCTCTCGGGGTTAGGTACACACGCCGACGCAGCTCCATCTAATTCGCCAATGACGCGAACCTGGCTTACAGATTACGCATCCTGCTGGGAGGTTCGGACTGTGAAGGCGAGGGCTCGTTTAGGGGCACGATTCCTCATCAGTCCCGGTGGGTAAGGATTACAGCTGGCTGCGGCTAAGCGTGAACACCTGGCTCGCCAGGACGAGCTGTGATGGAAACGTCCTGCGACGCGGCGAGAGCCCCGCAAACGATGCAGTGAACACGCAAAATTGTTCCCCAGGAACAAATTGGCGCGCCATCGTATTCCTATAATGTTCCTGAGGAACAAAAGCAGGGAGAAGTGTCGGGTCCGCAGAGCAAGCATTGGCACATAATGTTCCCCAGGAACACAATGCGGATGATTCAACTCCACTATAATGTTCCTGAGGAACAATAGAGGAGTATCGCGGTGGCCAAAGGACGAACCTCCGACGTCGAACGTGTCAAAGGCCAGCTACTGACCAAGGCGAAACAGCGCGAGATCGCTAGCGACATGGGTATGTCTAGGTCGCGCGTAGCCAACATTGCCCGAATCTCTAGGAAAGCTAGGCCTGAATGGCTTCAGTGGGTGGACGTAGGACGGTTGAAACTGAAGCACGTCGAGTACGTGCTAGCTCTCAGAGCGGATCTCGCGGAAGAGCTCTTACGTAGAGCAATGGCACGAGGATGGTCCACCGAGACTCTCCGACGCGAGGTCATGAAAGCCAAGGGCCGCCGCCTCTTGGAGGAGGCAAGCAAGGATCCCAATGTAGCCAGCCTGGAACGAAAGCTCACGGACACGTTTGGATCGGGCGTAACGATCGAAACTAGGCCTGGAATGGGTGGAACGCTTACGTTCAGTTTTACGGACAACGACGTGCTCGATGGATTGCTGGAGCAAATGGGCTATCGAGAGGACTGATTTGGGAGACAGGGCTCTGAGCGCAGTGTGGGTAGCAGTCCAAGGGGGCCGAAGCCCCCTGTACATTCGCCCTGGAGTTCAACCGAAACTGGCCGCGAACTCTAGAGTGTCGTCGTCGACCAACGGGGTGACTGGTCCCGTTTGATGTTCGGCGATCGCCGCATGCACCGATAGTTCGAGTGCTGCGTCCTGCACGGCCACGACGCTCGCAGCAGAAGCGGGCGGAAGCGGGGCGGTGTCAATCAGGCGGGCCTGATCCAGGCTAACCAGAGCAGCTGCCCTAATTTCCAGGCCGGCTGCCATTTCAACTGGAAGCATCAGCCGATAGCCGTCGCCGGAGGCCTCCAGGCGAAAGCCGCGACGCTCCAGCTCGGCCCCGAGCGTGGCCAGCTCCTTGAAGCGCCGGCCCCTCGCTCGTGCCTTGAAAGGCCGAAGGGCATCTAGAAGCACATGATCAGACGGCAGCCACCGAACCAGGAGGGAGGTTCGGGGGGGCTGCTTGCTGTCGTCACTCTGACTCGGAAGGTAGCCGCGCATGCCCTTACTCAGGCCGCCGCCTGGCTTGTGGCAGCACTGGCCTGGGCCTTCTGCTGAGCCGAGATCTTATGGTGTGCCAAGTGCTGAAAGCCCCGGGCATTGGCCATGACCGGCTCACGACTCAGCGCAACCTTTGAGTGAGGGAAGAACTGCTCGGCGGCCCTTTTGTACAGGGATCCGCCACCTCCGGTAAGGACGACCAGGTTCGGAAAGTCCTCCTCATGGCGCTGCATACGCACCACGTCATTCAACACCTTCGGTGCAATCTCCTCTGCCGCGGTTTCCATCCACTCACCGACATGCAGGGAAACCTGACCCCAGTTCAGCGTCTCCTCGCCGCTGCGGAACGCTGACTCCAAGCGGGCAGCAGAAATCGGGCGTTCGTACTTCATGCCGATCAGCGCCGCAGCCTTCTCCAGCAGAACAGAGGTGGCATTGAGCGACGAACCACTGGAGCGGTCAAGCACCGCGTTGTCGATGACGCGAACCCAATCCACGCTGAAGTAGCCAACGTCGATAACCAGGGTGGGTGAACCCTTGGAGGGCTTTAGATCCGGGCTGCGCGCCAAGATATCCATGTAGGCACCGGCTGCCTGTGGCACGACCGTCGTGGCCTTGACCTTGATCGAGGTGGTCGAATTGATCCAGTGGGTGCCGGTCATGGTGTTGCAAATCTGCGTCCGTAAGGCGACGCCGTTATGGCCGTAGTACTGGGCCACAGGAATGCCGGTGTACAGCATGTCGACCTCGGTCAGGCCAGCCTTGACGAGTGCGCCGATCATCAGTGCCTTGTACTCGTTCGTGGCCGGGTAGTTCTCGTGCGTCGGACGTGAGAAGCCCTGCAGGTGCGAAGGCTCCATGCCGGCTGCCCACGCCTGGCCGTCGATAGACACGATCACGCCGTCGCGAATATCGTAGCCACCGACGATTTTCTTCGGCGCCTGCTCTAGAGGAACGGCGCCGATGGGCATGGTCAGCTCGCGCAGGATGGGTTCTCCAGCGGCGCGAGCGCTCAGCTTGACGTTGCCGTATCCAACATCGAGTCCGGCCGCGGTAAAGGGGAAAGCGCTCATTGCAACTACTCCGTGTGGGCGGGGAATTCCGCTTTTCAGTCACATGGGTAGCGTTGACTGCTCAATATGCGCGCGTAAGTAGGGTTGCAGGGTGTTTCAAAAAAATCTCGACTCTTCCGTCTCGATCAAAACGTCAGAATCACGGCATGAGTCATAATTCGCAGGCGTTTCGGCGTTCTGAGAATCTGTACTTCGGGCACAAAAAGTGCAGATTCCAACGTGGCTTCTAATCTGGCGGCAGGCGAAACTGCACTTTTAAAGCGGGACAACTCACCGCGGAATGCGCCAAATTCTTTGCTGCACAAAGCTATGGCGGCAAACGGAAATCTGTACTTCGCCGGTCACTCGTCAACCAGGAGCGGACCTGTTCGATGATTGAGAGAGCAGGGGCAGATTTCGTCATGCTCCAGCGAAAGCGAGCGAGGCAGCGCGGAAAAAAGACTTCCCGATCGCTTCAGAAAAGCGAATGAGACAGCACGACCAAGGGATTGAAGCGCTCGCGAGCAGCTAGACGTGGGGAGAGTAATGCGATCCCACTAAATTTAGTGGGGCTGGGCATGCAGTCCACGCGAGTGGGGTAGAGAGGCAGGAGTGGGACTATGAGGCGTTCCCCACTAATAAGAAAAGGACCGTGATCCATTCCCCACACTAGAGTGTAGAGACGCCAAACGAATCACCCCCAAACCTACCTTACCTTTGCGTTCCTTTAGTGGGATTTTCCTCAGTCCCACGTAAAGTAGATAGATGGGATGAGGACAGAGAACGAACAACACCCGCAACATTTCGACGTCAAGCTGGTCATGGAGCCAGCCGAGACCATAAACAACCAGATCGCGGTCATGGAGACGCTCGCAGAGATGCAGGCACAAGACCTGTGCGAGTGGTTCAAAGAGGAGCGGAAAAAAATCCAAGCAT
Organism: Xanthomonas vesicatoria ATCC 35937; assembly: GCF_001908725.1. Lineage (NCBI taxonomy): Bacteria > Pseudomonadati > Pseudomonadota > Gammaproteobacteria > Lysobacterales > Lysobacteraceae > Xanthomonas > Xanthomonas vesicatoria. The sequence continues at coordinate 24,493 of NZ_CP018726.1, forward strand.
TGCTGGGGGCGGCAACCACCAAGCAGGAATACCGTGAGCGCTTTGCACCCCTGTCGCTCCATGCACGGATGCACAAGGGGACGCTTGAGATCTATTGGTCGGAGATCAAGGGGAAGACTAAGCCCGATGCGAGCGGCAAGACGGGCTGGTTCAGGACGCGCATGAACAAGGGCAAGCGGCACAGTTACGACGTGAACAAGCTTGCGGCCAAGGCCCGTGACTACGAACTGCCGCTGGTGCTGGAAGCCGAACGCAGGGCTACTTCGCTTCGGGATTTCTGGTCGAGGGTTGTCTCGCTTCGGCTCGCCCTGCGAATGATCAACAAGCAGGTAGAGGAGTTGTCAGCCGTGCCCACGCGCGGCACCGACACGGCGGAGGTGACGCAACTGGTTTCGCCAACGGCTGATCTGGCATCGAACGAGGTGTTGGCGCATGACACTCAGGTCGCAGCGTCCGCAGAATTCCCCCAAAGCGGTTTGGCCCACCATCAGCGAGCGGTGTATGACTGATACGAAGCCAACGAATGGCCGCCCAGACGATGAGAACCAAGGATTGGATCAGATGCATATCACCGCCACTGCCCACCCAATGACCGCGGCCGACGTCGGCTTGTGGGATGCGCTCCGTAGCTACCTGAACTTGCCGGTCCCGCTGTCAGCGGTGCTGCGCCGCCCCTATGCGTTCCTTCGCCAGGGCGATGCACCTCCAGAGAACGCGAATCACAAGTCCGCAACCATTCTTCCGCTGCGCCGTCCCGAAACGACTGCTGGCGACGACAAGGAAACCTGATGAGTAACATGGACGAGAAAACGCCGGCGTCGAGCCGTAACGTACTGGCAGACCTGGCGCCGGCTATCAAAGATGCGATGTTTGCGCTATCCGCATTGGCCGATACCGCTACTCGAAACGAGCGCCGAAAGGGGTACTGGAATGCAGCCAAGTTCGCCGCCCTCGCAGCAGTGTTCGTGTTTGCTGTGCTGGTAAACCTGAATAACTTCCGGCGGTTATGGGGCTTGAACGCCGATCCGGTGCGGGACTCGGTAGCACTGATTACGATCAACGGCGGTATCGGCGAGATGGGCAAGGCTTCGGCCACGTCCGTCATCCCTCTCATCGAGCAGGCCTGTCGAGCAGAGCGAGTGACAGAGGTAGTACTGCTGATCGACTCGCCGGGTGGCTCCCCCACCGACGCCGACCGCATCGTGTCCGCACTCAAGATTTGCAAGGCAGCTAAGCGACCGGTGATATCGGTGATTGGCTCGATGGGTGCCAGTGCCGCTTACATGATCGCTATGCACACGGACCGGATCTACGCCTCCCGATACTCGCTCGTCGGTTCCATCGGCGCCATCACCCGCTACGTGGACGCAAGCGGCCTGGCTCAGCGGTTAGGCCTTGTCGAGCAGGTGTACAAGTCCGGTCAGTTGAAGGGTGGGCCTTCCACGCTGTCGGGCAGCTCTCCGGAGGACTCAAAATTGATGGCAGAGCTGGTTGTCCAGGTTGCGAGTGAGTTCTACGGCCAGCTGCAGGCAGCTCGCGGCCCCAGGCTCAAGGGGAGCCGAGAGGACTTGATGTCGGGCCGCATCTGGACAGCGCAGGACGCGGTGGCCTTGGGGTTGGTCGACGAGATAGCGGTACTGGAAGACCTGAAGCTGACCCGTTTCAAAGACAAGCGGATCTACCAGTACCGCGCGAAGTCGTCCTTCATGACAGACATGGGGCTTACTGCTGAAGCTGTGTCGCGATCGTTCGTCGCTGGCGCGAAGCAGGGAGTGATCGAGTGAAGCGTTCGCGCCAAGTTCGGCGTTACAAGCCTGTGGACTACCTCCCGGCGTCTGAGTTGGCACGTTTCGGTCGTTGCGAGCACCTGGTCGAAATAGAGAGGAAGCACGGCCAGGTCGTATCGGAGAGGGGAGAAGCCGCTCGAAGGGCGGGTATCGCAGAGCACCTTCGATTCCACAAGCAGGTGACCTCGGCCCACAACCGTAACAATCGTGTGGAAGTGAAAGGCCGCCGCGGCCCTTGTTTCGTGGCATCAGCGGTGTATGGGCACGACGACAGCAGAACAGACGAACTTCGGGCATTTCGCGATCAGGTGTTGTTGCGTACGAAGTGGACGGCGTGGTCGGTGGTCATCTACTACGCCATCAGCCCACCGCTTGCGCGCTGGCTTTCGATGAGGCCGAGAGCAGCTGCATTGGTGGCCAATATGTTGGACTGGGCAAGGACCAGGATGGTTCGCCCGCTACTGGAGAAAGGAAGTGATGGAGAGCATGAGCGCACGCAATAACCGGAAGCTGGTTGAGCCGGTTGGAAACCATGAGCCCTACTGGATGAGCCACGTGGCGCGAATCGCGACCGTCGCGGATCTGTGGTTGCGGGTGCGCGAGCTCGCGCAGACCGTCCGTAACGATGCAGTCGCGGCCAGTACGGCATGGCAGAGGCTGGAGTTCTACCTTCGGGACTATTCGCTCCACATGACGCGAAAGCTGCGGGATCACTCTGCGCCGTACAAGTTCCGCCAGATGGAGGAGATCACGCAGTGGGTCGACCATCCGCAGGAACTTAGCTCCGACCCGCGGTGTTGGGCGCTTTTGGGTTCCCTAGAAGCCACTACGATCCTTCTGGGTGGCATGCACGCTGCGCGGGCGTTTCACCGAAGCGACATTTCGCGGGCTACCGCAAGCCTGTGCCACCAGCTTGGCACCTACCAAGCCAAGACGCTCGTCGCTTATGAGGAACTGCGCTCGGTGATGGCGTCTTTGTGCGAAGACGCACGGCCAAAGTCGGTAACGCTGGTAATCAAGGAAACCGATGATGGTCCGATCCTGATGGTCCAGTACGAGCGAGCCCCGGACTTGGGGACCGAGTGATGAGCTTGCTCCAGCTTGGAATGGTGGTTGGCGGCGGACTGCTCGTCATTGCCATCTACTTGGTCCATCGCCAGCCCGTCGAGAGTGGACGGGCTGGCGATTTGGACTATGGCGACCAGGAGCGTCAGTTCCAGCCTGCCGAGATCGCCAATGGAACCCTGGTCTTGTCGGAGCGGTATCTCCGCTGCGAGGTCCCGCGTCGCTTGGGGGCTCGCGCCGACCAGGTGTATCGCACGACGGAAGGGATTTTGGTTCCCGTTGACACGAAGACCGGGTACCGCCGTGTCGTTCGACGGGAGGATATGGTGGAGCTTTCAGTGCAGGCTACTGTGCTGCGCCACAGTTCGTCCGCAGATAGGCCCTCCGGTCGTGTGGCGACGTGGGGCTACATCCGCAAAATTGCGCCTGGCCGGAACCCGGTCTATCTGAGGACGCCGCTACTCACTGATAGAGAGCTGGTCGATCTGTACGACCGCTACTGGAAAGTGAATGCAGGAGCGACGGCACTCCCCACCCGGGAGCCGGATAACTGCCGGCACTGTCCCGTTGCGAGTCGTTGCTCCCAGAGCCCCGCCGTTAGGCCAATGAGAGCGGTACGCGACAGTCGATAACCGATATGGGACGGGAGCGTTTCGCCTCGCAATCCCTGCTGCAGCTGGACAGCCACCAATATTCCGAAGTGCGGCCGGCAAGCTACGCGTCGATCGATTGCATGTAACGAATGCGCTTTGGTGGGGGCTTTTTCAGCTGCCCATACGGGGGTTCATTACATCCCACACCACCGACCATGTGTCGCATCTGCTCAACCCATGAGTTCCGATGCGAAAGCACAAGGAAACACTGCTCACTGCGACCCTCTGCGCCGGCCTACTGATCGGCTGTGGAGAGAAGGGTGGCCGCTTAATCGAGTTCGACGGAAGCGAGGCGGGGTTGCGAAAGGCCGTGGCCACGATGGCTGCTGCGAGCAAAAAAGAAACTGGCGATGAGCTGAAGAAAGCCCTAGACATCTACTTGTCGCACCTGAAAGGAAGCGATCAGTCTGATGTGGACACAGCGACGCCACTGAAAGCTTTAAGCGGTATCACCGTCGCAGAGTTCATCAATCAGGCGCGCCAGATCCAGGATACAAAGATGACGGAGCTACCGGCCGATCATCCGACTTGGATCAACTCCCGCATGGTCGAAACGATGCAGATGGAGCTGAAAGCGCTGGAGAGTAATCGCCTTTCGCTCAATCAGGCCGGTTACTTCTCCCTGGATCAGCTGCAGTTTAATCCGCCCTCATTTATTCCGCCGCCGGATGGCGACGTCAAGGTTGCGAATAATCGCGCCATCTTCGCTTTCCGTATGTCAAACGCAACTGGGTTGACGATCTACAAGCCGACGTTCGATGTACGCATCGAGGTTCCCGGTGAGCAGATGCCAGCTTACACAGGCCGTCTATCTTGGAATGATCCGATCGGCATTCCGGATGGAACCTCGCGCCTGGTGGAGCTCACCTGCTGCAGCATTCTGGAGCAGCCGTTCCTCAACAAACGTCTTCGTCAGCTGCCGGAGAAGGCACACATCAAAGCCGAACTCGTGGGAGTCGAAGACTTCCGCAAGCGCAATCCGCTACGGACGGTGGGATACGGAGCGAGCGACCTGACGCGCGAACGCCTGCTTGAGGCCTGTGTGAAAGATATAGAGGCCCATCTGGATACGTGGACGCCCAAGCGTTCCGCCGCGCCTTGCCGCGCCCTCGCCAAGAACCACAAAACCGGTTCCGAGCAGCTCGCCGACGGGCTGCAGGCCACCAGCAATCGCCGAAGGTAACGTCATGCAAACCAACAAACGTTCCGACAAGCATCTTACCCTTTACCACATTCTCCCGAGCGAGCGAGCTTGTCTATTGGTGGAGGGGCTGCTTGCGACGGGCCAGGTGGTTCCGCGCTCCATGGTGCTGATCGCTACGGCCGATGCTGTGAACTGGGACGACGAAGTGATGTTGGTGCGCCCCCTTCGCGTGTGGGTAGATCACATAATCTCCCTGCTATGCGCAGGCGGTTACGTGCGACGCATCCACTCCCAGGCTCAGCTGTCCTATCAGGCCACGCTGAGGTGGAAGCACGTCGATGAGGTGCTGCAAACGCTTCGTCATCCGACGGGAAGGAAGCCGATCGAGAAGGGGAAGACGTACCGTCGAAACGGAAATGATCCGAGCGATGTGGTGATCAACATGCGCGAATGGCAGGAAGCCAGGAGCGTGATGGATGCGAGGCCCCGGCGCAGTCGAAAGATGGCGTCGTGAATGAACAAGCGAATTACTGGGGCCGCCACTGTGCGGCCCTATCTGTTTGAATCGCGATCGCCGAAATATAGGCGCTCAAACCCACCTTCGTTGCAGCTGACGCCCGATAGGCTGCAACTGTCAAATCTCTCAGAGGAGGGAACATGCTCGACAAGATCAAGTTCGGTACCGAAAACCAGACCGTCTACATCGGCATCCTCAAGACGAAGTTGGGCGCAGATATCGTTGTGGAAACCACCCGCAAAGTGCTAGGTCTCGACGCGACGGGCCCACTGCCCCCAACCATCTCACCTGAGGTGGTGTCGTCGATCATTAGCGAACTGAAGAAGGTGCCGCCGAAGAAATTCCGCAAGCCTACCGATACAGGGCCACAACGCATGACGGGGCGCGAGCTGCTGGACTTGGCAGATTTGTCAAAAGAGCTGCCGACGGGCCTGGATCCTGATCTTCTCTCCGTGATTACACGCTTGCGTCGTCTTCACCTGGTGCAGGATACCGTCTCCAAGTCATTGATCGATAGACCAATCGCCGTCAATGGCTGCAGCCCGATCCAGGTCAACCATCTGATTGAGGTTCTGGGAAGCTCGTCTGAGGCTGCCAAAGCCTTGGGTGTTACGATTAAGACCCTGGAAGGATGGGGAGACTACCTTCCGGAATCTCATGAGAGCAGGGCTCAGCTGGTGACTGCTGGAGCAGTACGAGCGCGTTTGCCTGCTTGATGTCAAATTGCGTTTCTGGAATCTAAATTGCACCTTTGGCCGCGGGTAGTGGCACACCTAACATGCCTGACAACGAAGAGAAAACAGCAGGCATGGAACATGGTGATTTTGGCCAAGCGTATAAGGGTGCACGCAAGTTTGAAGTTCAGCGAAAGCGGGCTCTAGCCGAACTCAATTTGGCAGACCTTTGGCCACGACCGGACTTCCGCGCTGCGGCGTTGAGTGGTGACGTAAAGCCGTCGGTTGCTCTTCTCTACATGGCCGTGTACGACAACCTTCGCCGCAAAGCGGTGAGCAGACCTGAGACCGATGAGCTGACCCTGGGCTTCTGGTCGCGCATGTACCGCTCGGGTGTAGGATTCATGCGTCGCGCGTGGGAGTTGCGCCAATACCACACGGCCGATCGGCTAACGCGGGCCTTTCGCGCTTCGCAGGAGTCGCTAACCCTAACTGAAGGGGAGCGTCGCTTTGCTACTGCCGCAACGGCAAAAGGCCGCCTCACGCCCAGCACGTCACCTACTGATTTCCCAGCCAGCATCAGGATGCGGATGTACAGCTTGCAGGCGATGGGTTGGCCTGAAGACCAGGATGTACCAGATGACTCCAATATTGGAGTCATCCATGTGACGGCTGAAAAACCTGTTTCAGACTACCAAGACGGTTACTACCCTGCGCTGACCACGGTAGGTGGTCGCGTAGTCCCTATTCGACACGACCCGTTCGCAACGAAAGCTGCAGCTGCGCGTGACGCAGCAGAGGAGCTGAGGCGCCGCGCTGAGATGTCCCAGCTGCAAGGTGGCTCCGCCGTGCTGGCCTATGAACGAACAGGGCAGGACTGGCGCCAGGGTGAAGACGTCACGGAAGAGATTTTGCTTACGGCATTTGGCTTCAAGGGGCTAGAGTTCGGAAAGAGCATCACAGCCTCCGAGCGCCAAGCATTCCTCAATGGACTCTACGACGCCTCGCTTGATCTATGCGAAATCCTACAGGCGCCTTTGTACCGTGCATCTTGTTCGGGGCGTTTGGGTATTGGTTTCGGCAGCCAGGGTAGGGGAGCAGCAACAGGTGCCGCACATTTTGATCGCGAGCAATGGCTGATGCATCTGACAAAGACCCGCGGCGGCGGTGCGCTGTGCCACGAGTTTGCTCATGCGCTAGACGCCATGATGTTGGAAGCTTTTTTCGACGCAGATAAATTGCCCGCTGACACGTACTTCTTGTCCGACCTAATGGCGTCCTATTACGACGAGGATGGTCGATACACGATCAGTAGCGGTGTAGTTGAAATGCTGCGGGGCGGAATTCATGTATACAACGTACGCGCGATGGACTCGTTGTTCGAAAGCCTTTTTACCAGGAAACGCAATGACTCGTTCTATCGGCGCAGCGAGGAACGAGATACACACGCGGGAAAGTCCTATTGGGCGCAGCCGCGGGAGTTGTTTGCTCGTGCGTTTGAGACATTTGCACTGGATAGGATGCTCGCTGCAAAGGTCCACAACGAATTCTTGGTTCGACACGTGGACGAGTACATCCGCGACCGCGATTCGCATGCCAACAGCATCTATCCTCAGGGATACCAGCGACAGGAGTTGGAGAAGCTGTTCTCTGAACTGCTGAAACACGTGAATAATCTTCACTTGTAGCGAGGTTCTGTTTTTTGCACGCCCAAGTGAGCTATCGCAACTGATACATGCTCTCTGTATCCCGACAAGGAACTTAGGCATGAACGGCAAACAGGTTTCACCTCTCACTCTTACCCAAGTTCCGCGCTGGCGAATCACACGACTTCTTGAGATGGTGCAGCGCGACTATCGCGCCGATGAGGTGGAAGCCGAATTGAAGGGCTGGTTGGCTACCGGAGTTGAGCGAGTTCCAAGCTCATTCAATCTCCAGGCTGCAGCTGCTCGCGCCGTACATGCTGTTAACACAAATGGTGACTCCCTAATGACGATGTTGTCGACAGATCTGACTGGTCGCTTGACAAACAAGTGTCGTGACGTTGTCGAAACAGCCTTGTACGCGGCACTAGCTCCGCACCTCGATCAGATATTCCCAAATGCACAAGAGCTGCGGACCTACCAATGCAGCTTCGGGTTTAGCGAATCCAGCCAAAACCCCACTTACGAGACCCCCTGAGGGACGGAATACTTTTCATCGAGAAGGAGGTGACGCATGCCGGCAGTTGCTTTTGACCAGTTCCATCCGACACACGGCGATGTTTGTGATGGCAAGCGAGTAGTGATGGCGGATGGAACCACGGCAACGATTGCCGCAGTGAGAGAAGGCTGGCTGGTGGTGCATGAAGGTGCTGAGTATGGGCCCGCCCACTCAACATGGCAGGTACTCCACCAGCTCGCTCAAATTCAGAAGAACGCAGAATGTCTCGACGGCCTAGGGTCTGATGTAAGCAAACGCAATGCGCAGCAATTTCGCTCCCTCAAGGTCATGATTGGCAACGTAGTTCAATAGATCCATGAAAATATTCCACATCCTCGACGGCACTCCCCTCGATCCGAGCATCCTCAATCACGATGCGATCATCTTCGTGTTCTCACGGGAGCGCGTGGAGCGGGGCGACATTGGCGACACATTAGGCCAGCTCAATGCATTGAGCCACAACGCCGAGAATGTGCGCCGTTTTGTGGGTCGTGTCTTCTTCATGTTCGACGGCTACAACGATGATCCCCGGCAGATCTACCAGGTGCCTGAGGCGCGCGACTTCTTCGCTAAGCTGACAGCGATGCTGCCCTTGTGGGCCCACTACCTGCACCGCGATGCCGAGACCGTAGGGATTGCCTACCTTCTGCTGTGCCAGTCCGAGCCCTTTTACGAGAACAAGCAGCGGGTGAGCGTCTCGATCGACATGGCAGAGGCCAACAGCCTTACGCGTCGCCTGGTGTCTTCGGCCACGGGCTTGCATGCCTTGCACGGTCTGACCGAGGAGGAGTCCCGAGCGATCATCGAAGATTTCATCAAGATCCTGCCGTTCTGAGCGGGGCCATCGACTCAGCCACACGCCCCTCCATTAGTCGAGTATGGACATGAACACCTCGCAAATTTCGCGCAACACCGCAAACAGCCTCTCTTCCCAGCGCTGCCCGGTCACCCGGCAGCTGGCGACGAACCGTGTCCGAAACTTCGATCGATTCCACATCAGCTACAACAACCACACTTCCGACTATGGGTGCGTCACCACTGCCCTTGTGCTGGACGAGCGTGTCTTCTTCGTACTAAACAAATGTCACGTCCGCGAGATGGTCGATGCTGCAGAGCGCGATGGGATTCAGGGATGCGTGGACCTCTTCATCACCCGCATCCATGATGCAAACGAACGAAGTGAGCACCGGATGGCAGCAGGCCTGGCTGCGGACCCGTTCGGGCTCCATCGCACAACGATAGACGTGATCGGGCAGGCCAATGTGGACCGCATTGCTGGGGCAATGGCGTAATCGACTTCGGGTGGCCTACCCGGTATACGTATCGATCCAGCGTATTGCCCAATGGCTGGCGAACTAGAAGGCGGCTTCTGGTGTTAGGGAGGAGAATTTGCCAGGAGACGATGCGATCAACGTTTCATCGCCACGGACAGTGACCGCATTGGCCACGAATCCATCGCCAGGCGCCCTGTTGGGGTCGCACATAGCAATGCAGCCGCGATAGGTTAAGCAGTAGCCGTCCCCGTCCATGCCCCAGTAGTACTGCGGAGGTGGCGGGGGATTCGCTGGTCACAGCAGGAATCGCGCGCCCGCATGTGGGCATGTTTCCGGATCCGATGATGGGACATCACCTCAACGGGTTGTCCCATGGAAATGCCGATCGTCCCTGACGACCAGCTGGCCGCACTGGTCGACACTATCCCCACCAAGTTCACCTACACGCCGTGGCGCGATGGGGGCTGGTATGTCCCCAGCATTCGATACGCCAACGGCGCTATCGGCTGCGTCTCACGCAACTACCCGGACAAGAGGTGGCGCGTCGTGTGCGACCCACGCGGCGATGCAGCACCGACATACAAGAGCCGTCATCAAGCAGCAGCAGCTGAGTGCTTGTTGGCTGCGCTGGATAGGTGCAAGGCCGCACCCGGAAATGGTTGAAAACCCACTAGCGCAGGAGGGGTCGAGGACGGATCATGTCGTTAGGCTACGTCCACGAGTGAAGATCCATGAATGAAGAACCTCTCGCTGTAGGGCGCGAATGCGGTCCATGTTCGGTGTGCTGCGTTGCATGGACGCAAATGTGAACATGGACGCAACATCGGTTTTCATGCACTTGGCGACTCTTGCACCTTTAGGCGTGCTGGTTTGGTTTCTGGTGCTGCCGACCAACGGGGCTTTCTATAGCCGTGTGGTGTGCTGGCCTCGTGCCGCCGTCGTCTTCGTTCCGCTGGGTGGGTACATCGGAGCGACAGTGGGCGTTGCGTTCGATGAGCCGCTTCGGCTTGCCCCGTTCTCGTGGGTCGAGCGGCCATTGTTTGCGGCCAAGGTCTATGCGACTTGCGCGGTCGTTGGCGGAGGTTGGAGTTACGGCGTGGCCTGCCTGGTCGCCAAGCTGTTGCACAGACTTGGAGTTCCGAATCTTCCGCGACAACTTGTGGGCACCAACAGTTGAATCCGGATAGCTGAAAAATTCAGCGCCCCAATGTGGCAGCTCACAAGAGGCAGATACTCGCAAACGTTCCATACAGCGATGGAGTAAACCAGGTCCAGCTCTGAATCGATTACTAATAAGTAGGATGAACGTTCGGAAGCACGTTTATTCGTACCAATACTCCCCAGCCATAACGTAGCAATACCAACTCCGAAGAGCACGATGAAACTTCTCCTGATTGCCGCCCTCACCGTCATCGATCCCGTCAGTGCGGTTCGTCCGAATGAGACGGTCACTGACATGTTCCGTGCCCAATTTCCCAATGGCGCCAGCTGCGTTATCGAGTTCACTCCGGAGGAGCTAGCGCAGATGCCGCCGGGTCCACTTCTTATTCGGAACGGAAAGCAATACCGCTGCAATAGCAGAGATGCCGAAAAGAAGACGAAGCCACCCAGCATCTTGGCCTGATTTAAATCTACTCCAAACTGCTGTAACCCTTCATTCGTGCAAACTTGGACCTGATCAATCATGGACAAAAACACCCCTGAACATCTCTTCCCGGGAGCAGTGATGCCGCGCGATCCCGCTGCGCAGCTTCTCTCATCGGCACCCAGGGGACTAGGATTGGCCTGCACGATCGCCTGGTCGGAACTCGTTTTGGCGCTGCGTGCAGATGGGCACGAGGTGCGCGACAGCAGTGGTCCGAACACCCGCCAGTGGATGGAGACAATCGTGCGAGACACGTTCGCCGCGTCCAGTTGCGACACCATTGCCATGACGGTCATCAACCCGGACGAGTGGGAACCGTGCAGTCCTGCCTACTTAGCCAACGGCGGCAGTTGTGATGCGCCTCGCGTGTGGAATGCGCAGGATCATAACCACTGGCACCCGCGCAGACATGCCATTACGCTTACCGACGCTTTCGTGCAGCAGGTACCCGATAAGTGCGACCGGATTTTGTGGCGTGGCCATTATTACCATTTGCCCCTTAAAAATGCCGACCCGTGCGGTTCGCAGGCGGTACGCGACGACTAGGAGATGACCTGTCGCACTCGTGATGCAAAACATTTATAGCTTGTCATGCAAACGACATGGCGATGCATAAACCGGAACGAATATGTCCAATTCAAAAAATCACGCTGTTTATACCGATGAAGAAGCAAGAAAGGTAAAAAAAACTGTCAGTTTCATTTTGTCAGAATACTACGTAGGATTTATCGTAGTCATCGCGTTCGCTCTTTTATTCCCGGCAACCTTATCGACGAACATCTACTGGATGATGGGCCTTGCATTTCTGACGGTAACCGCATTGTTCCTTCCCTATTTTGGCCTTGTGCCTCGCAGCGGTAGTCTTGAGCCTCTGGATAATGGAGAGCTCAAAAGGCTCAAGATGCTTGCTCAGGCTCATGTCGATATTTTGGAATGGGTCAGGCCAGCAGCTGCTGCCGGTTTTGTCTTCCGAATGCGTGACCTTGAAGCCGCTGAAGAGGTAGCTGGTGCAGTAGAAGACCAGGCCTTGTTGTTAGAAGAGCCAGCCGAGCGTCAATCGATTTATGAGGAGTTAGCCGGTAGAACTTATGAAGCTGATGAAAAGTAGTATTTCCCAAAGATCCTAAAGTTATGCAATTTAGGGGATTAGCAGTCCAGCAATCACCAGGCAAGTCCGACATGGATTTACAAATTATGACGATTAATGAGGATAAAATGGTAAAAAACGTAGTGGACATAATTAATTCTGGATATCTGGAATGGGTGGTGATCCTTACCTTTGTCATCCTGGCGTTTTTTATTGCTGGAGTTCTCGCGTTCCGCTACAACTGGTTTGGCAATGCACTGCATCAGCCCCCTGTACAACTCGCTTCCAAGCCAGACTCCAAACCCCTCCGGCCAACGGCAGATACCCAATCTTCGCGGTCTGTCAGGCGGAGCGCTTACAGTGAGAAGCATGAAAGCGAGGATTTCAGCTTGTCGCTAGCAACCGCCGCTGCGACAAACAACGCGTTGATAGGCTTTGCCACAGGCGGATCGATTACGGGTGCCATAATCGGCGACGCTCTCGTACCCAACATTTCATCAACAAATTGCACTGACAGTGCCGTAGCTTCTTCAGACGGGAGCGTCTTCAGCAGCTGTTCGTCTGACAGCACCAGCATCGGTGGTACGGACTGGTAAGCCGTGTCTCCACTTAACTAGGAAAGGACATGAAAACCACTACACATCGAGCGAGGTTGCAAAACATATCGATAGCATTAATTGCCGTCGTCAATCACCTTGCTCGTGCCGCCAGCATACTGTGCTGCACTGCTGTGCTTATATTCTGGTTCTTCGCTGAGGTAGAAGCTTATAGGGAAGATTGGACCTTCATGCATTGCATGGCTATGGTCTTCAGCTCGAAGCCTGTTATCGCGTTTTTGGTATGTATTGCGATCGAACGAACAACGTTCGCGCTCTTCCGGTATTTCAACCCTGACGATGGTCTATGACACCCGAGTGTGAAGGTAAAAGTGGCATCCGGGTGTAGGGCTTACGCCTCGTTTTGCGACATGCCAGTTTTCCTATGAAGACCACGACTGCGTTTACCAGCGTCGCGATCTAGGAGATGATCCCTCGCAGATTGCCAAACTGGAGCTTAGGATCTTCGGTCGCGTTTTGACGGTATCATTGTTCGCTTCAAGAAACCTCATTGAACCTGAAAATGCAATCAGAAGATCGTAAGCCGACCTACAGCACGCTTTCCCAGCTAATCGGAGCGGCAGCGGTCTGTTACGGTGTCCTTCAAGCCCTCGCATGGTGGAGCTATTGGCACCCCCGTCCGGCGGAGGTAACGGTGAGGCTCGACTCTCAAGCTTGCGTCGCGATCAATGGACAGATGCGAGAACGCTCATGTGTGGTATCTGGGCGCTACTCTGTACATCCATGGACTAACAACCTGGTCATGCGGCAAGACAACGGCGTCACGGTCGAACTGCCCGACTGGGTCTCGATTGCCGTCCCCGTCGATCACAGCAGGTAGAGTGGGACTTGCTACGCCTATGGTAGGAGTTCGATCCAATTGAGCGTGGCGCGATCGCTCACTTTTTTTGCTTCCTACTAGCGCAGGTTGGTCGAGACGGAATCTGTATCTGTGGAGCGCAGCCGAGAAATCTCCTACGAGCGGGATAGCTGATAAGCGGTAGGAATACCGCGCCCGCGTGTCGCGGCAGCGCAAGGGCTGATACTGGTTTCGTTACCCACCGGAACCGCATCGATGTCCCCAATCGCTCGCCAGCTCGCCCAGGCCATCCCCCCTGTTCTGCTTGACTATCGGAGGCTGCTCGCGAGGGTGCAGGAGTCGGCTCCGGCAAGTGAGGAGCATGCCGAGGTGGAGCATATGTCCGTGGCCACTATCGAGCAGCTAGTCCATCAGCTGGAGCGTGAACCTGAGACCGCACCGGCGCCGCCGGCACACTTGACCGGACAGCTAGCTAATGCCTTGGACTCCTCCGTGGCCACGCTGCTAGCACTAGCCAAGCTTCTAACCGGCGAATCGCGGCGCATGGCCGAGGTCACAGCTCAGACGCATCATGAGCTTGTGGCGAACTCTCGCGCGGAAGCAAAGCTGGGCATGACGCTGGGCTACGCCTGGCGGGCGAGGGAGGACAGCACCGCCCGTGGCGAGAAGGGCCTTCGGATAGACAGCGACGAAGTATCGCTGCTGGCGTGGTTTGCCTACGGCCTCGATGCGGAAGGACCGAATCGAGCACAGGCCTCTGTCCGTCGCATGCTGGCTTGCATGCGTGCGTGTGAGGGAATCGATACCGAGCTGCTGGAATCGCTTGATCCCGGCGAGCTGGATGCCGCCATGAACGATGGCAGTCGCGATGCCAGCCACCCGATGTTGAGCCGCTGAGTACTGTATGGACGAGCTACCCACAATCCAGCAGTTGATCGAGCGGAACGCTCTCTTCGTGGTCAGCCACTCCGGTGGCAAGGACTCGCAGGCAATGCTCATCAAGCTGATCGATCGAATTCCGCCTGCGCAGTTGTTGGTGATCCATGCCTCGCTCGGTGAGTCGGAGTGGCACGGCGCGCTAGAGTTAGCGAAGGAACAGGCAGAGGTTGCAGGCTTGCCGTTCCTTGTGGCGCGTGCACCTAAAACGTTCCTGCAAATGGTTGAGCGGCGCTACGAGGTGCGACCTGGTCCGAACTCTAGCTGTTGGCCAGGGGCAAAAAGTCGTCAATGCACGTCCGATCTCAAGCGGGGCCCAATAGAGCGCGAGGTGCGCCGATATGCAAAAGACAAGCTCTTCTCAACGGTTGTCAGTTGCATGGGAATGCGTGCAGCGGAGAGCCCTGCCAGGGCAAAGCGCATCGCACTCACGATCAACAAACGAGGCACAGTTCGTGGCCGCGATTGGTTCGAGTGGTTGCCGATCCACGACATGACTACCGCAGAGGTCTGGCGTACGATCGCTGCCGCCGGCCAAGTACCCCACCCAGCCTATCTCTCAGGCAGCAGCCGCTTGTCGTGCGTGTTCTGCTTCTTTGCAGGTGCCCGCGATATCGCCAACGGTGCCAGGTATCGCCCTGAACTGTACAAACAGTACAGAGACATCGAGCAGCGCACGGGCTACACGTTGCATCAATCCAGGCGCCCACTCGATGAGATGGTGCGGCTGGGAAACGAGCAATTGGAGAGCTTAGTATCCTACCCGAACCCCGTCGACGACGATGGCCAACCGCTTTGGCTTGGAGGCGTGTTTGCTGTAGGGAGGCCGCCGCTACTGCCTGCGTGAGAACAATCGTGCACCCGCAAGCACATCTCGACGGGTGCGAGAAAATGCGAGTTGTGAGTTCGTTAGGATCCCGCATCCGCATGTCGGATCTGGTTTGCGAACTGCCCAGCCCCTAAAATTCGCTTGTCATCGGCCGATATCGCCACATCTGCAAATAAGGAAACCAAATGAAACTGAGCCTTGACGAAATGAAGTTGCTGCACTCGCTTGCCCAAATTCGTCTTGGCAAGGCTTGGACTTATCTTGCGTTCGCGGCAATCGCGATCATGGTGTGGAATCTTGCCGCAAGCCCCATGTCTTTCGTTACCCTAGCAACTGTGAGTGCAGCGGTGCTGCTCATTGTCGGCGGCGTTGCGAGTGACACATTAGTAAAGTCAGCAGTGATGGCATTCGTCTGCGTCTGGGCTCCGATATTCAGGTTCTTCTTCTTGGATCTGTTTCAGGGACCAGCCTCCGCAGCGCAGCCAGCCGCAATGCAAAAGTACTTCGAAACTATGTTGCCGTTTCTGGACTACTTGTTGTACATCATGCCCTTGACAGGCTGCCTCGTGGGCGGCTTGCGCCTTGCAGTTGCAGTGGTCGAGGTGCGAGCATTTGCGAATGAAATACGGGTGTTTGAAGGCAGGTCAGTGCGGGTATGACTTCCGAATCCAGAGACATCGACATGAAAATTGTTCCCTCAGTTCCCGGCACGAGGCTACCTACCTACATGTTCTTCCATGTCGCCATCATGCTATGCATTAGCTTGCTGGTCATGGCTCTCGCTAACTGGAGAGCAGTCAACGAACTTATTGTCAGCATCATCACTTTCGGTGGTAAATTTTGGCCCCCCGCAATTGTCGCGGCACTTGCAGCGACCTTTCCTCTCGCTAAATCGCTTGCCGAAGGCGATAAGGAGGATCCTCCTTGCGGCGTCGCCTTCGGTTCATTGGCCCTATGCCTTGTTGGAGCCCGTGGAGCATGGCTGGTCCAACCCGATTTCTCAGGCAGCGAGCTGGAGTGGTGGGCCATGGTGGCGCTTGTAGTTCTAGCTTTTTTTAGTGCTGTTTGGGCAATTATGACAATAATTATTAAACGCAGTGAATACTAATGGGATTCTTATTATTTAAATTTCGCATCGTATATGGTTGGCTACTGGGACTGTATGAAAAAGAGCGAAGAGATGAACGTCTCGCGATAGTAAACAAGTACGCGAAAGAGCCGATTCCGCATGATGTCGGGTGGACCCCTAGTCGTCTCATCATCCTCCGGCATGACAGATTCATGTGGGTAGTGGAGACTGTTCTGCTCTTCGCTATGCTGATTTTGACCATACCCGTGGCTGCTTTTTATGGGGTAACTTTTAAGGACGGGTTGCTAGCTTTGGTTTTTTCACTGGTGGCTGTCATTCTCATCTACCGTTGCGTCCGACTTCACCCTAATTTACGGACGGTCTACAGAAGAAAACTTTTGGACCAGGCAATGTTAGAGGTCGCCAAAATGACTCTCTATTCGAGCGATGACCATCAGAAGCACTAACGAGAAATTGATTTAGCAAGCAATTGGGCGGCCAAGGAGCCGCCAATTTTGTTGGTCGCATACAGTCACCATGTTCTTCATAAGGCTCGGCACTTCTATGCCGCAGGTGACGACATCACCCAGTAGCTCTATCTGTACCTCACGCCTCGAAGCGTTGGTCCTTGAGCAGCACCGTTCGTTGCGTCGCTACGAACGACCTGGATCTGCAGTGCCAACGAATTACCCCCCAACCCCGGTTACGGCAGGAAAAGTTGTTTCGCAGACTTGCTAAACCACTTTTGCGTTCCGCAGGAAATGCGCGCCCCCGACTGATGGCGGCCGATGTTGTGAAAGTGGGTTCGTCCACTCAATCGCACCGAGACCAGCATGAGCACAGCCCTGCCTACCTCCGAAGTCGAAACCAGCCTGGTCCCAGGCAACGTAAAGGTCATCAAGAACGCGAACCGCCGATCGGATTCCTTGTACTTCATCGACCCGGCCACGATCCACGTCATTCCCGGCTACAACGTTCGCTATGAGGGGGATGACTATCACTCCTACGTGCGAAGCATGGCCGACTCTATGAAGGCTGAGGGCTTCCATGCCGACTCGCCGGTGGTCGTGTACGTGGCAAAGATCGACGGCGAAGACCGGGTGACTTTGATCCGCGGCCACTCACGCATGAAGGCTCTGCAGCTGGCCAACAATGAGGGCGCCGGAATCACAGAGGTCCCGGTCATCTTCAAGCCTAAGACCATCTCCCCGCAGGAGCTGGAATTCGATCTCATCGACAGTAACAACGGCCGTAACCTCACCACATACGAAACCGCAATCGTCGTCAAACGCCTCATGAACCTTGGTATCACCGAAGAGGAACTGCTAGCGAAGAAGCGCTTTAGCCCACCACAGCTTCAGCTGCTGATTACGTTGGCCAGCGCCCCGCCGCGGCTAGCTGAACTGGTGGCCAGTGGCCAGGCCTCAGCCAAGGTTGCTGTGGAACTGATCCGTAAGCACGGCCCGGTGGCAGCGCAGCGCATGGCGCTGGAGATGGTCGAGCGTGCCAAGAACGCCGGGCACAAGCAACTGACAGTCCGCAACCTGCCGCAGGCAGCCTTCAAGAAGGCGCTCAAGAAGGCGGCTCCACGGCTCCACGAAGCAACATCCGCCGTCACCAGCGACCCGGGGTACGACGGCCTTTCCAAGGAAACCCGTGCGCTGCTTGAGGCAGTCCTCGGTGAGCTGAAGCGACCAGAGGCGACCTAATGAAAGCCTCCGGGCAGAGCGGCATCCCTGAGCTGCGCAAACACTCGCCCTTGTCCGCTTTCGACAGGGACATGGAGCGGATCAAGCTGCATCTCAACCACAAGCAGAACCTACTTCGAGTCGCAATCGGCGCAGGTGTGGCCATTGGACTTCTCCTGATGACGGTTGGTGCCATCTCCGTGCTTGAGTTGGTGTCCTTACGCACAGCCGGTTTGACGCTAGGAGCGGGCGCAATGTTGGTCGGTCTAACTCGATGGCTAACCAATGCATCAGTTCACCGCGCTCATCTTGCAGCGGCGAAACGCTTGCAACCATTGACTCATGATGAAGTCGCCTATCTCCACTCCCTTGCAGAACACAGTTTGGACCTTCAGGTCGAGCTCGACATATGGAACGTGCTATCCGACGAGCTCTCAAAGACCGAATTGGAACTCGCTCAGAAGTGGAGTAGCCGGCGACATTCGGATGTGAGGAAGCAATAGCCGTGTGCCCACAACTGTGTCAGATCGAACCACACACTGAGAGAGGGCTGCAGCAGCAATCACATCATCCAACAAGGAACTTCCAATAGCATGAGCCTAGAAGTCACATCGCATCGCTCCGCAATTCGTCGTTTGGTGGCCAGTCACGGCGCCACGAACCCGCGGTTGGTGGGAGCGGGATCCCCAAATGTCGACGCATCGATTCTGGTGGATCTCAAGCCCGGAACATCCGACGCAGACATGACACGCCTGCATGCAGAGCTGGAGGAGTTGCTGCGCGGTCGTATCGACCTGCTGACGCCGAGGGATGTGCCAGCGCGCCAGCGCGCCACGCTCCTGCAGGGCGTCCAAGTCATCTAGTTCGGCACCACGAAGGAGCAATTTTATGAAGTACCGCTACATCATCACCAATACGATGGAAGGGCAGATAGAGGGAACATGCGATGAAGCAGTTGCCCGCGACCTGGCTGAATCCGAAGACCATTATGTTGTCGACGTCGTAGCTGGGCGCTGGCTCATGCCGGGCGGCGTCGAGCAAGAAGTGAAAGGTCGCGACTGATAGACGTTGAAGAGTCCATTTCCGTCTGGGAATGTTGCTAAGCGCAGGCTTGATGCTCCCTGCGTTGTCATCGCATGGATGTGCCTGCCGATGTCGCATCGCGACCGAGCAAGGGCATGCGATCGTTGACATATAGCAGCAGTCGCTGACCTTGCGTCGCTGCTGAGGTCGCAGAAAGCCCGGGCCCGATGGTGCGGATCTGCGAATCCGTCAACGTGAGTCGATCGTCTTCGCAGCAGCGAAGTCTATGCCTCTCACTTCCCTGACGGATGACAAAATGACCGACCGGTCCAGCACCAGTAAGCTCGAATCGCATACGTTCGAGTTCTCCTCAGCGTTCCTGATACACGCCGTAAATTCGCAGTCAAGCACCCTCGGGAGGAGTTCCCTTGCTTGTATCATGAATTCGATTGACGCGGGCGCGAGCAAGATCTGCATCAACTTGTCGTCCGCCGCGATGTCGATTACCGATGACGGTCATGGATTCAGGACCAGGGAAGAAGTTCTCGAATGCTTTAACGTTTTTGGCTTCGACCACACGAATCATGTTCGTGAGTTTGGACGCTTCGGACTTGGGCGCGCGCAGCTATGGGCGTGGTGCAAGTCGAAGATGTACTCCCACAACTTCCTGTTCGACGTGGACGTTCGCCAGCGCGGATTCAACTGGTATCTCGGCACCGAAGAACCCCACGTTCACGGTTTGCGTATCGAAGCAACGTTTTACAAACCGTTGACGAACGTAGAGATGGTGGAGTTCCGCACTGAGCTGGAGAAGCTGGTCCGCTACTCGGAAGTACCCATCATGTTCAACGGCGAGCAGCTGTCAAGAGCGCCCTCTGAGTCCATGTGGACGATCTCCACGGAGGAAGCATTCCTGCGCGTCTCCGATGGTTATTCTCTCGCCATCTACAATCAGGGCATATTTGTCGCAAGTTTGTCTTCTAGCAACGTGGGCATCGCTGGCACGCTAGTGACTCGCCGAGGTCACGACCTCACGCTTAACGTTTCTCGGAATGAGATCATGCGCCAGAGCTGTCCGGTTTGGGCCAAACTTCGGCCCAAGATCGCGGAGTTGGCGTCTAGAACTAAGTCGAAGCGCCTTAACGATTCGGACCGGACCTATCTCGCGTTACAGACTGCCGATCCGGCTAACGTTGACAACTTCGATAGGCCTATCATCACACTTTCCAACGGCAAGCACGTCACGCTTTATGACGTCCTAAAGCCTGGCTACTACGGCGGCACACCAATCACAGTCGCAGAGATGGGTAACCGTATGGCGGAAGCAATGATCCGCGATAAGACGGCTGTGGTGCTTGGGCAGGTGACACTGGAACGCTTCGGGGTTGAGTCGGTGGCCGCATTGGTTCAAGTCTGGAGGCGTCGGTTGGAAGCGGCCGGCGATCGGCTGACGTGGAGCCTCCCTGAGCACCTTAAGGCTAGCGAAGACGTCATTGCGGCATGGGATGCACTGCAGAGCAACCGTCAAGAGCTGACGATCTACGAGAACTTCGCGGACTGCCCGGGCTACAAACAAATGCAGTCGTCCAAGATCATGGCGACTGAGCTTTCGAGCAAGCAGCGATTGTTCTTGCGCTGTGCGGAAGAAACCCACAACACTGTGCTTGCGTCGATCCGGCAGCAAACCGGGACGATAACTGCCAGGCGGGAGCTGATGCTCGGCCGCGGTGAGGGTATCGATGCGTACACAGACGGGCAGAGCTATGTAGCCGTGGTCGATAGTGTTGCGGCCGACATGATGAAGCAGGGCCTGCCAGGCTTCATGCGACTAGCGCATCTGCTGGTGCATGAGTACCTCCACGACACCGAGGATTCGGGCAGCCACGCGCACGACCTGGAATTCATGGAAACCTTCCATGACATCGTGCTGGATCAGGGCGATGCGCTTTTCGCGGCAGCCAGTTACGGATTCAAGCTGATGCTGAAGGAAACCACCAAGGTCAGCCGGCGAGAGGCTAAGCAGTTGGACCAGCTGGCATCGTCTGAGAAGAAAACAAGGCCTGAAAGCTGACTCCACTGTCGGCAGGCTGATCTTCGGCAGGGAAGTGCTGTGAGCATGTTTTCTGCACCCCAATTTCGCATCCTCTCAACTGCATAACCTGTGTGCATACCGGAGACATCACATGCACGCCTACCGCATCGAATTCCACTGGCAGTCCGCTCTGAGAGGGCAGGAGACCCGGGCGCAAGGGTTCCGTGCCAACAAGGGCGAGCGACTGGTTTTCTCCCGCGAGAAGTATTCTGCTGAAGCGCTGCCAAAGTACCGGGAGCTCATCGTGTCGGAGGCTATCAGAGCGGGCATGAAGGATGTCCGGGTGAAGATCACAGCCATTGTGTGCTTGCCCCAACAGACCTCAGCGGCACGCAAGTCCAGCATGTCAGCGTCTTCGGTGAGCCTGCACTGATGTTTCACGGTAACGAGAGCCGTCGAGCAAACCTGCGAATAGCCCAAAGACAAGTGGAGCGCAGCTCAGGGCAAGACGACATGCAGTACCCTTTTCGGCTCTTTGGCGAACGATGCCTGGCCTCCTTCATCCGCATGCACTTCAGCATCGATCGATCCCGCCGGGAGATAACGAAGGCGCTAAGGCAGGCCCTTCCCGTGCACGCGGGGTGGGGTGCACGGCACAAGGCCCGCACCCCTTTCCACCCGAACTGGGCAGCGACTCGCTGTCGAAAGTGCGGTTCGCATGACCTGAGACGCCTCCCACGCACACTGCGTCGGTGGCCACCGAGTAGTAATTTCTTATCACTGGAGATACTCGCCTAATTCGCGGCCTGGCCAGCCGATCGCATCCCTAATCGACCCCCGTAAGCAAGGAATCAATCGTGGCAAAGGAAAAAATCTTCCATGTGGTCCGCAAAAGCGACCAGTCCGAGAACCTGGTGCGTGCCCCCAAGGAATCCGGTGTCCTGCTGGTTCTGGCCGGTAACAGCTGGAAGCCGAGCATCGCCACTCAGGACGACATCACCAATCACTACGCCGCCGGCGGCACGCTGCATCCGGCCAGCATTGAGGCCGATATCAAGGGCGCCAAGATTGTCCGCCTAGCGCCCGCCGAAGGTTCCAACAAGAAGCCGGTGCTGATCCGCGCCAAGAACGTCGGCAGCGCCATCGAGGCGCTGACCAACGGCGACATCGAGATCAAGCTGGCCGACCAGGAAACGTTGGTGCGCCTCCTTGAGGCTGGAACGAAGGTGCTGGAAGCCCCCAAGCCCGAAGTCAAGACCAACCCCGATTCCGATCCTGATCCCACCCGCAATGACGGTGCCAATGCGGACACCGGCACGGGCAAGGGCGCGGGTGAGGTCGGCGCCGGCGACAATGCGGCGAATGATGGCCAGAATCCGGGTGAGAAGGCACTCGTCGCCTAACCTTCTCGATGATTGAAAGCTGGGCTGCGCGATGCTGCCCAGCTTTCACTGGCCTGCAGCGGGCAAACCTCGTGTCCGTTGAACGTGGACCGTGAGGACCATGGTCCACATCTACCAAGGTACCCGCCTGATTAGGCGGTGTTACTCGTCCACGGCGTCGTAATGGCGGCGGACAGACACTCCGGTCGCGGCCTGGGCCCGGCACGCGCGATTTGGCGAGGCGAGCTAGGGCGTCCGCACGCTGCATCCTTGTCGCCGTAGATCGACACTCTGATTGGCAACCACAGCCGGCCCGGATACTCAGAGCAGAAAACCTGTACCCCCATGTGCCGAACGCTGCGCTTGCGAAAGTAGGGTGAATTCTCAAGGAAAGCTTGCGGCCAGGGTGAAATCCGATGGCGGGCGACAGCCCGACCGCGGGTAGCTCGATGCCGTCCACCCTCCCATGTCCCAGCCCGAAACCAGCCGGTCGCTGACCGAAGATCAGCGCACGAGGATCCGCAGCACTTACGCTGAGCTGCAGGCGAACACACCTGGCTTTGCCGTGCGTCGCTCCCAGAGCCATATGATCGGCATCGCTTCTCGTGCGTTGGGTACAACTGGCGGCGTAGCGCTTATTGAAGCGGGCACGGGCGTCGGCAAGAGTCTAGGCTACCTGACTCCAGGTGTGCCCTTGGCGCTGGACACTGGACGGAAGCTGGTCCTCAGCACTGGAACAGTTGCGTTGCAGTCGCAGCTATACGACCGCGATGTTCCCGCGTTCCTGAAGGCCACCGGCATCAACGCTTCCGTGGCTCTGCTAAAGGGCAGGGCACGCTACTTCTGTCCCTTTAAGGCGTCCGGAACAAACGGCAACGCCAGCGGTGGGCAGGACGAGCTGTTTGGGGACATCGGCCCGCTATATGAAGCTCCATTGTCCGGTTCCGACACGACTGTCATCAACGAGCTGATCGCTCGCTTTGAGCTCCAGAAGTGGGATGGAGATCTGGACAATCCGCCGGTGCCAGTTCCACCATCCGTGCGCCCGCACGTGTCCACGAACGCCAGCGGCTGCATCGGACGCAAATGCCCCTTCGTGGGGGCATGCCCCGCGTTGAAGGCCCGGAAGACGGCGCAGGATGCTCAGATCGTGGTCGTGAACCATGCACTGCTGCTCTCGGCGTTGGAGCTGGCGCAGGTGTCGGAGGAGCCAATGTTAGGCGATCCTATGAAGATGATCGTGGTGCTGGACGAAGGCCATCACTTGCCGTCCATTGCGATCGACACCGGTGCTGCGTCGATCGCATTGTCGTCGTCGATCCGCAAGCTGGTAAAGCTGCCCTCGGTCATGGCCAGGGTCTACAGCGGACTGGAAGCCGAGAAGCTGGCCCACACGAGCCCGCCCGAGTTCGTGGAAGCGACAAGCGAATACAGCCGCCGACTGCGGATGCTCAAAACGGAAATCGACAACGCCTGGACGCCGGATCCCGGGGAGTATGAAGCGATGTGGCGAGCGCCCCTCGGTGAGTTGCCGATGGGCTGGGCTGAGCACTGCGAGCAGCTGCTCCGTTGGGGGCAGAAGATTTACAATGTGCTAGAGGCGGCAAGTAGCAGGCTTCAGAGTTCAAGCAAGATCAGCGAAGCTGACCGCGGCAAGTTCGTTACAACGGTGGGCATGTTCGCTGAGTCGATGGCAGAGCACGTCACGCTCTGGAGTACCTGGGCAAAGTCCGACGTTCCTGGTGCGCCGCCCAATGCGCGATGGATCACCCTGACTAAGGACGCCACGGACATCATCTGCCACTGCTCGCCGTCGAGCGCCGGCCAGCTGCTCCGAAGCCTGCTGTGGGGTAAGGTTGATTCAGTGGTAGTGACTTCGGCCACGATTTCAGCAGGCGGAAACTTCGACGGTATCGCAACCGAAATGGGAGTGCCGAAGGATGCGGAAATGGTCAGCCTTCCGTCTCCTTTTGACCTGCCAAATCAGGCGAAGCTGTATGTGCCGCGTATGCGCTTCACGCCGCAGGACCGAGATGCTCACACGCGTGAGGTGGTTCAGTACATCGAAAAAAATCTGGACCTTGCAGCGGGAAGTATCGTCTTGTTCACGGCTAAGTCGAAGATGAAAGCCGTTTTCGATCTGCTGCCGACGCACATCACCTCAAGGGTCCTCGTGCAAGGCCAAGAGCCTGTACAGCAACTGGTCAAACGACATATCGAACGCATTGAGAAAGGCGAAGGATCTATCATTTTCGGGATGCAGAGTGTGGGTGAAGGACTAGACCTCAAAGGCAAATACTGCACAAACGTGGTCATCACGCAATTGCCATTCCCGGTCCCCACAGACCCGATCATTGCTACGCTCAGCGAATGGTACGAGTCACGAAAACTCAATAGCTTCGCGATGATTTCTGTGCCGCATGCAATCCGTGTTCTAACCCAGTTTGCAGGCAGATTGATCCGTAGTGCGACCGACACCGGATCGATCCATCTTCTCGATGCCCGCCTCCTGACCAAGGGTTATGGGAAACGGATCCTCGGCGCGCTGCCGCCGTTCGGCAGAAGCATTGGATAGACGCGAATCACCCCACAAACCCCCTTTCAGGGCTAGGGGGTGTGGCATAGCCTCGGTATCAGCCTCGCTGATCGCTTCTCGATATGCACACGCAAGAGCCCAAATTCCTGGAAGCCGTCAAGGCCGCAGCCCTACTGACACCCGACCTGTTCGGTGGCCAGGCGGTCATCTGCGGCGCGACGCGAACCTCACAGATCACGCTCGATGCGGCACGAATAGACCGTAATTCGGTGCGACACACGGAAAGGGCATTCGCACTTCTGGTGCAAGCCCTGACAAATCCTGAACGAGCTGAACGTATTAGCGGTATCACAGGGTCGACGTTGACCGCCGGCAGGCTAATGGCGACCCTTGATCACCCCAAAAAACTGGCGCTCGCGCGTTTGTTGCTTGCTTTTCCCACACATCCGGCAAAGGGTGCTGCGTGAAAGTCGCGCCCCAGTGTCAGGGGCAGTGGACGGGGAAAACTGGCCGCATGACCCATATCAACCCCCTGCGCGCGAAGGCGTCCTATAATGTGATGCTTGAAGTTCCGACACTTTCAGGCCAGCGCGTCAACCTGTTTGATCCCAGTCCCAGCACCATCAGGATTGAGGACATCAGTACAGGCCTGAGCAACTGCTGTCGCTTTGTCGGGCAGCTCGCGAATTTCTATTCGGTCGCACAGCACAGCGTCGTTGTGAGCCGAATCGTTCATCCTCGGCTCGCTCTTCACGGCCTACTGCACGATGCATCGGAGGCCTACATGCACCATCTCGGGCCTGCGGTGAAAAACTTGGTCGGCTCCCTGTACCGTCCAATTGAGGATCAGTTGCAGGACGTCATTTACCGTGCCTATGGACTGCCGCCACTTTCAGCGGAAGACATGGCACATCTGAAGTGCGCGGATAGGCAGGCCAATGCTGCCGAAATGCGCCACTTCGGAATTGCACCAGCTGAGCCGTTCTCAGAAGGTCTGGATCACATGCTGGATGAGCCGATCATTCCGCTCGATCCCCGTCCAGCACGGACTTGCTTCACCAGGCGATTCGATGAGCTTTACTGACATGCCAACAAACGAGAGAACCGCCGGGCGCGTAGGTGCAACGGCCCAGAGCCGTGCCGACATCGCCGCGCGGGAATTCAGATTGGGCCTGTTGTCCGATCTGAAGCGGCCGCTGTCGTATTCCGCCCCAAACGGCAAACAGCATGAGCTGAGTGTGTACGTGGTGGGTTATGTCAGCCTGGATGTTGTGGTGCTGAGTGCACCGGAGGCGCTTCTCGAAGCCAGCAACCGAACGGCTGCCTGGTGTGCAGTGTTTGAGTCGCTGCAGCTCACGGACTATTCGAGCGTGGTACTCGTAGAACATGCCAGCCGCGCCGATGGAATCGTTGGTGATCGCCTTGTGGGTCCGGTGACGGTGAAGATTAGCCAGGACGACGATCGCGCGGCATTTGCCGAGACAACGGTTCGAAAGGTCGCGTAATGAGCATTGGCCCCTCCAAGCCTGTTTCGATCCTGGTGGTTGATGATCAGGCCTCCAACCTGCACCTCTACTCAAGCGTTCTCCGTAAGGCGGGATACGAGGTGGACACCTGCGACAACGGCAACGCTTCTCTGCAGATCCTTGAGCACAAGCGGTATCAGCTTGTACTCACCGATGTAATGCTTGGTGGCAAGTCAGGTCTCGATGTCCTGGAGCTGGTTCGCAAAGGGCAGGGCATCAACAAGGACACGCCGATCATCGTGTACACATCAGACGGATCACCGGTTGTGCGGCAGCAGGCCGCAACACTCGGAGCAAGCATGTTCCTTGAGCGCCCGATACCGGCCAAAGAGCTGCTTAATGCCGTCGACCTCATGGTTGGCGACGACTCCGACACCTCCAACCAGGACTGACCATGCAAATACTGCTTCTCGTCATGGCGCTGGCCAGCGCGCCAGCGCAGGTTGTCGTCGAACTCGCGCCGGAGGTCGGGACCTCGGCCACCGGCCGGCCGATCGTCGCCTACGACCGCCAGCTAGCTGCGGAGCTTGTTCGGGATCTGGATGGGCTGGGGATCCCTGCCGCTGTCGCGAACGGGCCTCAGACAGACTCCGCGGCCCGCCTGACGGTTCGTCTTGGTCACCATGCAATTCCTGCCCAATGGGTCGCAGCCGGCCACGCCAAAGCGTTCTATGGCTACGCCATCACCTTGGGCCACTCCAACCCGGAGATGGCGACCGCGGTCTCCTGTGCTCGCCTGATCGGCACCGGTCTGCGCGAGGTAGGCGAGATGCCGTCTCTCTACCGAAGCATGAAGCTCCCGGGCTTAAACATGCCTCTGGTGGACCAATCCCTGGGCATCCATCGCACCCGTGGCGAGTCCCATCTGGACCTGCGTACGCATGCCACGCTTGATTTGCAGGTTGGTATCGTCAGCCATCCGGATGAAGCCCGGCGCCTGGTTAACCCCGTCGTGGTCGCCGGCATCTCCAGCGCGATCGCGAACGGCATCCAAGCCTGCTTCAACCCTGCTCAGGACGAAAACGCCGAATGAAGCCGATTACCAAGATCAAGCCGGTCTATCCGGTCGTCACCGAGACCGTCGAATATGCTGCCGTCGGCGCGGCTGCGCGCGATCTATCGTTCCTGTTCCCCGCGATGCTCATTCGCTCTGATCAACCTGCGGTCCAGCTTTTTGTGGCGTTGACGCAATACCGTGATCAGGCGGCAAAGGAGCGCAAGGACGCGAAGCAACCCACTCTTCTGCAGAGTCGCTACTTGGCAATGCGGGAGGAAGTTTTGAGCAAAGTGGTTGATGACTTGCTGAAGGCAAAGCGCGAGTCGCGCCTTGATGCTTTACTGAAGGTCTACCGTAGTTATCTGGATTCCATAGTGGCGACCAGCGCAAAGATCCTGCCGGCAGCTGCGCCGCGCCTGCCGGTGGGCAATCAGTCCTGGTTGCTAGAGTTCGATGGCGCGCCTGAGCAGAGCCACGTGGACCGCCTGTTCCAGCTGTATACCAGCGAGCATGGCCACTATCTTGGAATGAATGCCGCCGCTTAAGCGCTGGCAAGATCTTCGAGACAATAACGACGAAGGCGGCCGAGAGATCGGCCGCCTTCGTCGTTTCAGGTCGGGCGTCAGGCTACTTTGTCCAGCACGTCCTCATCCATCTGGATGATGCCCTGCGCGAGGACGCTCATTTCCCACCGCTTTCGCGAACCACGACGCGTGCCAATCATCTCGACATGACCACTTGGATGAACGGCCGAGATTACGACGGTGCTGAAGCAGCCAAGGCCCGATATGCGTACATTGCGTAGCTTGGTACCAACGCGCCAGTGTGTGGACTGAAGATGTCTAATCGCTACGGACTGGATCTTCAGGCGTTCATACTCTTTACGAGTATCGTAGATCTCCATCTCGGCCATGCGCGTGGATAACGCCTGGAAGTCATAGTCCTTGCTGGGGGATCCAGAGAATACGCCGCCGGCGCCATTGGCCATGAAAGATGCCTTCTCGACATGGCCGTCCTCACGCGTGTAGGTTGCCGTGGCCCAAGTACCGCGCGTGCGCTCCTTGAGCACCGCCTGCAGACGAAGTCGCACGGCCAGGTAGTGCTGGAAGCTGTTGGTGTGAAGCTCCAAGGTGTCTTCGAAAAGCTGGACGTCACTGATTGGAAAAGACGTATTCCACTCCAGCGCTGCCGCTTTGGTAAAGGCATCCTGGTAGAAGACTCCTGCTTCTGCAACCTTGGTGACGATGGAGAGGCAGATGTCGTGGTCGATCATGGGGTGTTCCTCGATGGCGAGGGCACCACGATAGTGAGACGTCCCGCGTTGAATTTCGGGAGCAATGATCTGGCCGTTACTCAAACAGATGCAGCTGATCAGTGCCCGATGATTCTACTGCGCTGCCGCATCTGGAGTAGCAGCTTCACGCTGTGCACGCAGGTCTGGAAACCATCCCATAGAGATCGAGGTTCTATCAAGCGACGATCAACGGCCTTCGTCGTGTATGTAGTGCTTGAGTGGCTTGTCCATGCACGCCTTGGTTGGACGCAGTGTGTTGCAGCTGCTAAGCAGCGAGATGGCGGACAGAATAGCAACCATCAAGAAGCACTTTTTGCGCATCGGAATTTTGGCCATAAAGTCCGCTTGAAGAAGATGGGGCCTTAGCGGAACCGTGCGACGGGGGGGTGCTATCGCACGGAGTGGGTCGGCCCCTGGGCAAAAAAGTGGCTGTGCAGAAGCGCGTGAGGGGAAGCACGCGCTGCTGCACAGCCGAGGGGACTGATAAATTACTTCGCTGCGGTCTTGAGGCCGGTCTTGCGTGTGTTGTGCGTGTCGAGCTGCTGGACCAGCTGGTCGGCTGGTACATAGCCGCCCATATGGTTGCCGTACTGGTCATAGATAGCCGGAGTACCGTCCACGCCCAGCTTGTCGCCCAGCTGGTACATGGCGGCCACAGAATCGGCGCACTTCACCTCTGGCGGCGTGGCGCCTTGGTAGGCCGCATCAAGCGCCTTCTTCTGGTCCTTGGCACACCAAGCACTCTGCATGGTGGCGAACACCGGGGACTCCAGGCCACCGCGCGGGAAAGGGACATAATCCACCGCGATACCCTTGTCCAGGTACGACTGCATGTTCTTGTGGAGCATCTGGCAATAACCACACGACACGTCTGTGAAGACAGTGATTCGGTGCTTCACATCCTTCGGCTCATAGCTGATCACGGCATTTTTGGGGATTGTCGAAAGCAGCGCCTGGCGACTCAGGGACTGGGCTTCCTCGGACAGGTTGCGTTTTTCCACCATGTCCAGCATCAGGCCTGAGAATACAAAGCGGCCATCGTCGCTGATGTACACGACGGAAGTGTCAGCCACGACCTGCTTGACGCCCGGCATGCCGAAATCGCTGATCGACTTCACCTCGGCCTTCGGGTTGATTAGCTTGACCGCGTCGCGGATGGTCGCCTCGCTTGCGCTGGCGGCGGTAAACGAAAGGGCGGCGGCGAGGCCGACGGCCAGAGCCGTCATGGTGATGAACTTCAAGGGATGTCTCCGGGTTGGGGCTCTGTTGGGCACATCGTAGAAGTGGTTGTGTGTAGCGAACCCTCCTTAGACCGCCCATTTCACCCCTTCATTCCGTGTATTCGTTACGGCTGCTGGGTCAGATAATTCCTGCCATGAAATCACCGGCACCGTTTTCCAATGACTTCGGGGTGCGGCCAACCCGCATTCTCGCGATTGCTATCGTGTTGATCGTGCACGCTGGCTTTGCGCTAGTACTTCTGGCACCGATCTCCAGCCCGCCGGCGGTCAAGGATGCCGGCGGCGGGCGCGAGGAAGGACTGCGCATGACGTTCATCTCACAGGCTCCTCGGCAAACGCCGGCGCCGCCGCCGCCGATCAGTGCGGCGCCGGCGCAACCGAAGCAGCGCAAGCCTCCAGCGGAGGTGATGCCTGCTGAAGCTAATCCCTCACGACCGACGTCGACGTCGCTCGCCCAGGTGGAGCCGCTGCCGCGTCCGAATGAGTCCTATGACGACGGTCGTCTACCTTTCATGACCGCCGAACCCATAGAGGTAGAAGAGTATGAGGGGACGGTCCCCCATATCTATGGTCAAGCTGAGGAGCTGCCGGCTGAGTTCATGGAGGCAGTGGATGTGCTGCCGATCGAAATAGCTGAGTACCGGAAAGTCAGCCAACCCAACTACCTGCGAGAAGCTCGCGACGCCGGCGACCAGGGCATTGTCATCGTGCGCGTGCTGGTGGATGAGCTGGGTTATCCCATGGGGCTGAAGGTCATGCGCTCAACTGCGGGCCAACTTCTCACCGCTGAGGCGCTCCGGGCAATCTCGAATTGGCAATTCAAACCCGCCATGCGTGATGGGAATGCGGTTAAGGGAACGCTTCTGGTTCCGATCTACTTCTTTCTGGATGGAATGCCGCCATCGCTCAAGCAGTGGCGAGCGATGGGAGGCTCGCAGAGACCCGACGCGTGAAACTGTCAGCATGATCGCCGGGCCCCGAAGGGGAAACGGAGCATGCGCATAGGGTGGCGTTACCGAATGGGAACTACACCATGGCCACCCCACAACACAGTCTCAACGTCGTTATCACAGATAGACCCTCAGGAATCTCGCGCAATGAAGAGGTGTTGCCGTGACACCTCAGCATCTGACGATGATGTCGCGCCAGCTCACTTCAACGGTACGCAAGGCCTTTGGGCATCGTGAGACGCAGCCTGACCCGGGTCTGATCGCTTACCAACGCTGGCCACGCGCCGCCCAACTTAGGCGAATGATTCACTGCATGCATGCGGTGTATTGGAGGTCAAATAGATTGGGCCTCGTTTTCTCGGTGCACCTCTTAGGGGCCGCCTGCGCGAGTTGCCTGACCAGCCGAGAGCGCTCAGTCAGGACAGGACCGGTGATATCGAATGGCCTGCC
Organism: Xanthomonas vesicatoria ATCC 35937; assembly: GCF_001908725.1. Lineage (NCBI taxonomy): Bacteria > Pseudomonadati > Pseudomonadota > Gammaproteobacteria > Lysobacterales > Lysobacteraceae > Xanthomonas > Xanthomonas vesicatoria. The sequence continues at coordinate 55,910 of NZ_CP018726.1, forward strand.
TGCTTCAGAGTTAGAGCGCTCGAACTCCGCATCACTCCAGCCAACCTCAATGCTGCGATCGGGATGCTCAAAGATCTCGCTCGGTGGAACCCGCGCAACGACCGCATTACCTTCCCACGGTAAGTAGGAACAACCATGCTTGATTTTCTGCAGAAGAGCTTTGCCCCTTTCAGCTTGCGTAGTGTTCGGACAGTGCGTCCCGGTGCGAAGCACGAATGGTCCGCCACCATCTGCGTCAACGGTTCTGCCGTCGGCAAGCTCATCACGCTGCCTGTGGAGTTCGGCCAGGCGGACAGTGCGGGTCTCAATAACGAGCAGGATGCGTTGGCCCAGTACGCGATGGATCTGTGCTTCCTTGATAGCTGCCATCAGACGCACTTCGAACAGCACACTCGGGCCCTGATGAACGCAGGCATCCTGGTTGAGGATGATCTCCAAGTGGCGATGGTCGATCTGATTACGCTCATGGCTGACGCGTATCTGGGCGACAAGGCCATGTTCCGCCTGGCCAAGGAAGGCGTCACGATCTATCGCCTGCGATCGGATCCGCTCAACACATACCGACGCCTTAACCGTGCTTACACCCCGTACTTGGGCCAGGAGCTGAAGCTGCTACATGGAGATGTGGATTGGGTGCTCAATGAACGACTGGGAGCCGAAGGCGTCCAAGGTGAGCATGTGTTGCATTTGGTCACCACTACCAACACCACGCACCACTGAGATCGGAATGAGACAGGGAAACTTCGTTCACCAAGTGGCGATGTCATTTAGCCTGGATCCCTATCATCAGGCCTGTAGCGCGATCGACCCCTCTAGCGAGGAGAGGCACGGATTGCCGAAGCGTGGCTACTTGCTGATGGTCGCGGCCAACAGCGGCGCTACACCTGCATGGCAGTGCCGTTACGCCGGTACCGCGGTTCAGATTCGCCAAGCCTGGTCCAGCGACCCTAATCTGAGCATGGAAGCCGGAGTCGACAGCGCGAGGCTGTGCCAATGGTTCGACGGCTTGGTCTCTTCAGCAGTGCCTGCCAGTAGGGTGAGCACCGACATGTTTGCGGACCTCGTCGCCCATCTGCGTTGGGACGCCAAAGCCTTGGAGAGGGGCAGAAGGGATCCGCTCACCTTGGCTCTTGCTTCTAATGGTGCCCTGCATGCGGAAGGCTCCACCCTCAGCTTGGATACAAACAATCTCCCCGCAGTTGAGATGCGGCTGGGATGGCTGCTTGCCACCAGCAAGGGAGCCCCGGGTCCAAAGTTCACGCTCGAGTCGCAGGCGTCTCTCAGCCGCCTCTGCCTGAAGTTGTGCCGACTGCACGCCATGACGATTGAGCTGGCTGGGCGATGACGGTCTGGGTCGAGCAGGCGCGCTGGATCCGAGGCGAGCAGAACTGCGGGAATCTGCTGGCCGATGACCTTCAAGCTCTGCATGAGCTGGCTGAACGGATCGAGCTCGCTCGACCACGATTCTTCAACGGCCATGCCCTGATACCGCACTACTCGATCCCGGAGGGGCTAGTCCAAGCGGCGATGGACGCTGGCGCCACGGAACTGCAGCTGCATGAACGCGAACGCGTGCTGCAGAACGTTCGGCACGCCTTGGCGAGTCGTCAGCGCACTTCGGCAGAGCGAGGGCCGGATGCGTTGCCACGGCGGCGTAAGGGTCAGCAGAATCTTTTCGATGTCTAAATCCATGCGGTGAACCCCCCAAATTGGGGTGGGTTTTTGCCGTTCAAACGAGGGTTCGTTACAGGTTGGGGCAGATACCTTGGCTGCAATCTAAGAACTGGTTTCGGACGAATGGACAGAGACTGTTTCCACAACATCAGTCAAGGCAAGCTGCATTCGTGCGCAGCGGCATTGGCGGTCGTCCTTTTGCTGACATGCTTCCCTAAGGCAGAGGCATCTCAGTCTGGCGTGGGGCGCCCGCAGGTGATTCGCACCATCTCGGAATCGGGAGGCGATGTCATCAACGCGGTCGCGATTATCGCCATGCCCACCACCTACTTCAGAGCTGCTCCGATGCAGAGATTGCCTTCGGTGCTGAAGCAGCCATCCGTATGCCCTGGAACGCCACGCAACAATGTTTCGATGCTACGCGAAGGCTTCGTGCTGGAGATCATGGATCTGGCGCTCAACGCTGGGCGAGAGCTGGGAGTTGACTCAAGGGCAATTGTTGCCCAAGCAGCGCTGGAAACCGGTTGGGGAACAAGCCATATCCGTCGAAGCGACGGGACAAGTGCATTCAACCTGTTTGGAATAAAAGCAAGCCGCTGGAATGGAGACGTAGTAAGGACATCAACCCATGAACAGGTCGGAGGCATCCTTAGGCGCGAGATTGCAGCGTTCCGCGCATACGGCTCACATGCGGAGAGCTTCACCGACTATGTGCAGTTGTTAAAGACAAGCCCGCGATACCAGTCCGCCCTTCAGTCCGGAGGTAGTGTCTTGAGCTTTGCCTATGCCCTCCAGCAGGCTGGCTACGCGACCGATCCGAACTACGCGGCGAAGATTTACGACATCGCCAACAGCGAGACCATGGCTTGTGCGTATCGGACTTATGCTGCCACCAACCGATCTGCCTACAGCATTGCTGCCATCAACTAACTTATGCCGCCACGTCCACACATCGACAAAATTTACCAGCTCGCACAAGAGCTGGCGACTATCGTCACGAGAGTCCGTGTCTTGAGCACAGAGCCCAGGCCGATGCACAAGGGCCACAACCAGATCAGCGATACACCCATGGTCACGCTCATGGCGATGGAGCCAGCCAGGGCCCATAACCGTTCCTACATCGTCTCGGCGCGGGAACACGCTGAGCAGGTAATCGTCAATCGGGAGCAAGGAGTGTCACCGGAACGTGCCCGACAGGCGTGGGGGCTGATGCGCGACTTGTATGAGGCACTGCCTCAGGCCCGCATCTGCAACAACCCGGACAGTAGCTTGGGTCGTTCGGTGGGCAGCGATGGAACGATCACCGAGGCCGACGGCGACGTGCTGCCGCCCAATGCGCTGCTCAGTTCCACGATGAGCACCATCAGCCAAGCAGCCCCGCATGCGTCACGGTTGATGGTCAGGGGCATACGCGAGGGCCGTGCACGGAACTTCGTGGAGCTGATCGATGCAGCAGGCGGCGTAATGCTGGCAACCGACGTCAATGCTCTGGCATTCGCAGTGCGTTCGATCTTGGTTCCGTCAGACGACGCCGACGCCCGCTACCAGAAGCGCCGCCTGCACCAGTGGATGCAAGCGATGGGCATCGAATATGAGCAAGATGCCTTGCAGGCAATCGCAGCAATCCACTCAATCGCGCGATTCGATATCGCCGATACGTGGCACCTCAACACCAGCAACTGAAAGAACACATCAATGAACAGGAAAGACCTGGTGGAACTTCTGGCGCACGAACTGGACCTGCCGAAGCATAAGACGACGAGATTAGTTGCAATGTTGTTCGAAGCCATCGTTGCCCAGCTCGGCAAGGGGCGGGAAGTGAACATCAGTGGCTTTGGTGTGTTCGGCAGCGAACCGGTGACCATCCACGCTGCCAGCACCCGTCGCTTGGCGCCTTCGTTGCAATCTACGCACACGATCCGCCGGCCGACCTTCCGTCCAAGCGACGGCCTAACGCGGAAGTTGTCCAAATGAAGATAGGTCATGGCCAGCGTTCTGCGTGGAAGCGCCATTCGAAGAGCGCCAAATTTCTTGAGCTTGCAGTGGCCACGCTTTCGAACCAGGCCGCGGAGCATGATGGGATATCAATCATCCAGCCGCAATGCATGTGCCGATGACCCATGAGCGCCGTCCTCGTCCCGAATTTCATCAGTCGCGGAGAAAGAAGCCAGAACCCCAATGAGGGCACGGTCGGCGCCTTTAATGTTGGGTCTCTGCCGTTTGGACTTCTTGATGTGACTCCAGATCCGAAAATTCGCAAGCGCTCGGTCGATGCATTGATCTTGCGATCCGCAGAGCGCGATGGGTTCACGCCGCTGCAGGCTCGTGTGATTGCCGGCCGCATGAAGGCTGAGGATAGTGGTCTGTCCGTTCGCCAGCGCGTGCTGCCACGCATCGCTGATCTAGATTCCTATCATCAGCTGCCTGACATCGACATCGCGGTGGATCGCATCTGCACCGCGATACAGGGGCGCGAAGTTATTGCATGTGTGGTCGATCATGACGCAGACGGCAGTACTGCCGGCGCAGTGATGTTGGCCTCGCTGGTTGACTATTTTGGCATGGCCCAGCAGGACGTGCTCCTGTTCAACTCGCACCGCATGAAGGAGGGATACGGTGTCAGCAACGCCGTGGTCGACCGCATTCTGCAGCACCATCCTCTTCCTTCACTCATCATCACCGGTGACCAGGGCAGCGCGGACCATGACCGGATAACGCGCATGAGGGAGGAGGGCATCGACACGGTGGTGACCGACCATCATGAAATTCCGGCACGCGGCATTCCCCAGGACGCTGTTGCCGTGGTCAATCCCGCTCGTGCTGATTCCAGCTTTGCCGACAAGAATGTGGCCGGTTGCCATGTGGCGTGGCTGGTCATGTGTGCAGTGCGAGCCGAGCTGATCAATCGTGGCCACCTGCCTGCTGATGCACCGCGCCTGGGCGACCTACTGGACTGGGTTGCGCTGGGTAGTGCCTGCGACGCAGTGAGCTTGTCGAAATCGATCAACAACCGCGCGCTCATCGCGCACGGGCTGAAGGTGATGAACGCCAGGCGTAGACCTGCGTGGGAAGGGATGGCGGTTGTGCTGGGTAAAAAGGATGCGTATTCGGCGCCTGATTTGGCCTGGAAGATTGGCCCACGATTGAATGCCCGCTCACGACTGAGTGAGGCCATGACCGGTGTCCAATTCCTGATGAGCAAGGACTACGACGAAGCGGTCCGGTTGGCCACCGTCCTGGAAGAAGACAACACGACTCGCCGTGGCATCGAGAAGGAGATGACTGCCACTGCGATGGCGATCGCGGCGCTGCAGGCGAGCAGCGACAGTCCTGCCATTGTCGTATGCCTAGAGAACGGTCACGCAGGTTGTCACGGGATAACTGCGAGCAGGCTCACTGAAGCTCTGGGCCGCCCCACCATGATGCTCTCCCCGAAAGAGGGTGAGATGGGCGTCTTCACGGGCTCACTTCGTACCGCCGCCGGCGTGAACATCAAGCAGGCCATGGACCAAGTGGTCGAATGGGAGCCGGGCTTGCTGCTATCGCATGGCGGCCACCACGGCGCCGGCGGATTGCGGGTGCAGGCGGGCAATATCCATCTGCTGCAGGAGCTGTTCTGCGAAGCGGTACTACTGCAAGTTCATCCATCGCAACTGCATCCCCTGATTCATACGGACGGGGAATTGGACGCCTCGCCGTCGCTGGCCATGGTTGATGAGCTGGCTCAACTGGAGCCCTACGGTCGCGAGTTCGACCCGCCCGTTTTCCATGGCCAGTTCCAAGTTCTCAGTGCCCGGGTCATCGGTGCCGATAAGACGCACATCAAGCTCAGCCTGAAGGATCGATACGGCGGTGTCACATCGGCCATCTGGTTCGGGGCGATTAAGACGTCAGTGTTTCGCCCAGAGCCTTCGGAAGCCGACGTGCCAGTTGCCGCAGGCGATATGGTCAATGCCGCATACACGCTTACCTCCAACACCTATCGTGGCAACACCTCGGTTGACCTGCAAATTAAACACGCCCGAAAGGCGTCCACCTCTACGAGTTGAAACCATGTCCATTCTCGACAAAGCCCGCACCTGCGCCGTGATGTGCGCAATCGCCCTTAGCCTTGCCTCCTGCAACAAGTCCGATCGGAACTTGATCGACGCGTCGTCGCAGGAGGCACTGCTGGACTCCGTTGACAAAATCCGCGTAAACCTTACCGATCGAGCGGAGCTAGACCAGCTTGATGTCGCACTAGCCGACGTCGCGCGCTTTAGCATCGACCCGCAGCTGATCATGGAGCAGGCGGCCAAGGGCCGTATGCCCACCAAGGAAGAAGCATTTCGTACGGTCAAGCCGTTGGTCGACAACCTCAGTAAGGACGAACTGCTGGTGTTGGCCGGCAAGCTTCGCCAGAACTATACGACCCAGCTTGCGACCTACGACAAACAGCTGGCCGAGCTGCGCCGCCGCCAGAAGGCCGCAGAGGAAATTGGCAACAAGATGGCCAACTTCACCGTGATCAAAGCCGACTATGCGAACGCAAGTGAGTCGCTGTCGGAAGCTGCAGGCTCTTTAGTGCTTCGCCTGAAGCTGACTGTTCAGAACAACCTGGATGTCCCCGTCTCCAAGGCGGTGATGATGGTCAATTTCGGACCTGATGGCAGCTTGACCCCATGGCTGAGTCAGCGCGTGGAGAAACAGTTCGACAAGCCGCTGCTGCCTGGCGAGACCGCAGACCTTGAGGTCTTTAGTTACTTCAGTGGCGTGGCCAAAGGAGCGGAGGAGATCAAGCCGGTGCTGGACGCGGCAATGCTGGAGCTGACTGGAGCGGACGGTAAGATTTTTCTCTCGGCGCCGAAGTGGCAAGCCGGTGACATCACTCAGCTCAACCTGTTGGAAGCCGCATCCGCCCACATCCGTGGACAGCTGGCGATGACGGCGACTGGAATGGGCAGCACCAGGACGTTGCAGTGAGCACGATGACCTGGAACCGCGGCTACATCATCGGCTTGGTGGCATTTGTTGGCCTCGCCGGTACGCTGGCGGTGCACCAATCCTTGTCATCGAATTCCGGAGGGCACTCGCCCCAGAATCTACTCAGCAGACTCGCACCAAGGTCGGCGGTAGCCGTCAATCGCCTATCCAACATCAAGGACACTGCGGGATTGGCATCGGAGGTGACGTCGATCGATCCGCTGACCCAGTTGAACAACCATCCGGGCCGCGTCGCCGCTCTCTCGGAACTTGGGCAGTTTGCAGAGGGCGATCCGACCTTCACGCTCACCATCAACGCTCCGAATATTGACGTAGCCCTGGACTCGCTGAAGCAGATCTACGCGGCACTGCCGGCGAACGACGCCGAGGCGCTGGATTTCGCCGTCCGCTTCCTGGCGGTGACGCGCCTGAAGGGCACCGACTTCACCGCATACGGTCAGGATCCGACGGCCATTCCTGATACGGCGCTGTTTCAGCACATCCTCCCCACCATCAACGGCCGCACCCCGATGCAAGTCATTGTAGAGGCGCGCAAAGAACAGGAGCGTTTGGCGCAGGCTCGCGAAGCGATTCCTGTCGATCCGTTCGATCGCATCGAGATGGAGCGTCGCGGTCAGCCACCAGGCATGTCGATCCCGCGCTAAGTACCACCATCGCATCACAGAGGCACAAATGCACTTTTCAAAGGCCATCGTTTTTAGCTACCCGCCAGGGCTTGATTTCACTCCGCTCGAAGCTATGCTTGCCGAGCTGCCGTTCAAACCGTGCGAGCCGTCGGCGATGTCCAGTGAGGGTTTCGTGCCGCCTGTGTACATGGATGACGCGCCTTTCGCCTATCGCACGGGTGAGCTAATTCTGATTGCAGTACAAACCGAGTCGCGCATCGTGCCGCCTGCCGTGGTGGATGAGCGGCTTGAAGCGAAAGTAAAGGAGCACGAGGAAAAGGAGGGTCGCAGGCCAGGTGGGCGAATGCGAAAGCGCTTGAAGGAGGAGGTAGTTGCGGAGCTGATGGCTCGCTCCTTCACTGTCAAGAAGAAGGCATTCGCGCTAATCGACCAGGAGCGACATTTCTTTGTTGTAAACACCAGTAGTCGAAAGACCGCCGAGACTGTCGTATCTCACGTTCGCGCGGCGATCGGTTCGTTTCCGGCGATTCCTCTATCGTCACCGGACCTGCCGGCGAGCCGGATGACGGACTGGCTTGCCAGTGGGAATCTGCCTGAGTTGTGGACCTTGGGCGATGAGTGCGTGCTGAAGGGGCCGGACTCGGCGAGCGTGCGAATCAAGGGTGTGGATCTTCACTCGGAAGAGGTGGCCAAACACCTCGAAGCCGGCATGAAGGTCTCACGACTCGCCGCAAGCGTGGGCGATGACTACGAGTTCGTGCTGGATGAATCGCTAGCGGTGAGCAAGTTTTCCGTGCTGGTTGAAACCGAGCTTCCTGACGGCCAGGACGACATGCAGGCCCACGTCGATGCAGAACTGCTTCTGTTTGCGACATATTTTCGACGCCTACTGGATAGTTTGCGTGGTTCGTTCCAACTCAGCGTTGCAACGTAGCCTTGTACGGGGAGCCGCCCTACATAAAAAGGCCCGGGAACTCCCGGGCCTTTTGCGCATCATTTCTCCTGACGGAAATCCCAAGGGTTGGCAAACTGGCTGTCCCACAATCCCAGATGATTGCGTTTGGCCTTGCCTTCGGTGATCGCATAGGTCTTGGTGATCGAGCGATAGGCCAACGCCCAGCCGTTGCTGACCATCTCCGAGGCCACATCAAGGTCGCCCATCGTGCATGTGGCCACGATGCGGCCGTAGCGATCGCTTCCCTTGGAGATGCAGGAGAGTTCGTTGGTGCTGATGAGCTGCTGCAGCCACAGGGCCGACCGGCGGCCACAATCCCATTGGCCAGTCGCATGCATGCAGTTCTGAGCCAGCTCCGGAGCGTCAATGCCGTACAGGCGGATCCGCTGACCCGCGACATCGATCGTGTCCCCGTCGACCACCTGCGCAGAACCAAGGATGGCGCCCACCGCTTCCTGAGAGTCGCGGCGGATCTCAGCCTTGGACCTAATCAAGCCGCCCAGGTCCACCTTGTCGAGGGTGTTGGCCAGCGACGCGGAGTCGCCGGAGGTCTCAGCGCCGCCGGTCGGCTGCCGGTAGTCGGGAATGGGGCTCGTCAGCGGCGGGGGGGAGTAGTCTTTTGGGGACAGGCCGAAGAGCCGGGCAATAGGGGCAAGGGGGTTCCCATCGCTGCCTTCGGCGTTGGAGCCCATGGAGTGGATCAGGTATACGCCGCCGCCCAGGACAGAGCACATGACGACGCCGGCGCCGATTAGGCCGCGCCATTGGGGTTTGGTCTTCTTCATTGGATTGCCCTGGATGTTGGGAAAACTAGCCTAGGGTCGAGCTTGTGTAACGAATCCCAGAAATGAAGGGGTGTTTTCACCATTGTTGGCTGTATTCCTTGCCCCGTATCCTTGGCCGCTCAGGCTTAGACAGTACAAAGAAGACAAATGAGCGCAGACAACACGCTGGACCAGGCCGAGCCCACCACCGCGATTCACGACCCAGGGCAAGCCTGGTTCTTGGCCCGCTACCAGGTGCTGCGCGACATTGCCCACGATGTCACCTTGCTGGGGCAGGGGGCGGCGGCCCGCGGCAAAACCCCTACCGAAATGGCTGATCGCATTGTGGCTGTCTTGGGGGACTTGGCCCAACGAGAATGGGAGGGCTATGCCCACCACGTGGGCCGGCGGAGCGCGTCGCTCACCGACAGTCTCTTGCAGGCCACCCCGCCGATCAGGGTCTATATGCATCCTTATCCGGCGGAGGACGTGGACCTGCCGACCGCGGCCTGGGAGGCCGTGCCAGTCGAGGTGAGCGGCACGCTGTACTGGAAGGGAGATGGCAAGGACGAAGGGTTCTCGATTCCTCCGCTCATGCCCCTGTCCCCTGCGCCGGAGGCCGGCGAGGATGTGGTGGTGATCGAGCTTGTTGACCGCCGGCATATCGCCACGGCCATGATGAATGAGCTGATGGCCAGGTTTGCCAAGACCGCGCTGGACGTTATGGCACCCTGCGATCCTGCCGGCGCCTGGCGCCGGCTGCGGGTACTGAGCCAGTTCTACCGCGAAGAGTTTGTGTTAGCACGTAAGGCTCTATCCGCCGACGAACTGCAGCAGTGGGACAAGTCTGCATTGGACGAAATCTCGCTTGCTGACGCCGCCAGGATCATTGGAGAGCGAGCGTTCACCGCGCTGGCCATCCGCGTACTGTCGCTCGGCGCACTGACGTCCGCACTGACCAAGTGGATCCTTGCGATGGACGGCCGCCGCCCGGACCCGGGCACCCCAAGCCCGCAGTCCGTGGTGCTGGACAACGTATTGGTGTGGTCGAAGAGCTATGAGAAGGCATTGGCGTCCTTCAATGACGCCATTCTTCTTGAGCGCAGCTTGTTACCCAGTTCGTGGGACATCGAAGTGATACAGCGGCCTTTTCCTGGCCAGCTCCCGATCGCGGTGGCCACTCGCAAGCGCTAGTGATGCCATCAACTTGACGTTGGACGTCGATCAAGTCGGACAGTGGATTCGAGAGAGTTGCAAGAAGTACGCGCCTGATAGGGGATGCGCTGCAGATTTGCATACTGAGTTCATTCAACGAACTCAGTTGCACACGCATGAACGCTGTTGCCTTCGATCAATCCTGTAACGACATTGCATCTGCTCTGGAATCTCTCAGGGATGAGGCGGTCGCGTTTGCTGACCGCCTACATGTCATCCAGGGCCGTTGGACTCTGCAGCAATTCGATCCACTCAGGTTTTTTGAGAAGGCTGCCAAAGAATCCTATGACCGGCTCCATGACGCGTTCCTCGAAAATCGTACGCGGTTCGGTATACGCCCCAGTCTTGATGACTGTGACGTCAAACGCGGCTTTATCGAAAGCCTCGCCTGTCGCTGGGATGCGGATCTTCCCAGTGTGGACATCAAGGCTGCAGTACATCGCGCTATTGACGGCCTGAACGTATTGCTGCCGGTCGAGGATGCCGAGAACGAAGCCAACCGCCAGCTTGCCACTCGCTTCGTCAGCGAGTTCCTCATCGACCGCAAGGAAGTTGTCCATCGCTCAGGTGCCGTGGTGCTGGACTATCGCCCGACCATTGACAGCAGCGACAAGAAGTTCAGCAAGTGCAACAACTACAACTATTTCACCGTCGCATGGCTCCGCAAAAAGATATCAGTACTGCAAGAAGTTGTGGTCCATTTCAACCACAACACCGCGAAGAGCCAGCCCACAGCCATTCCCAGTTATGACGACCTGCAGCAGCAGACGCGTGCAATTTCTCGGAGCCCAAGCATCATTTCCGTCTGTGGATTCCAGCTGAGGGTGATGGTGTCGAAGTACGAGTTCCATTTCTCACCCGAGTTCGCCGAGTACCTCAGCGAGTTCATTTCCCTCAACACCGGCCGATAACCGCTTCCGAACTTTCAAGGACCTGACGAATGAACCGCATCACACTTTTTGCCGTCTCTGCCGCTTTCTCGCTGACTTCCTTGACCGCTTCCGGAGCTACGGTGCAGCCCCGCGAGGAAATCAGCCGCTGGGGCCAGATCAGTAGTGCCGCGTGGCCGCTCGCGCAAGCCAATGTGGAGCTTTGCGGCCAGACGACCGGACCGGCGCTGGGTTTCACGCAGGTTGGGTCAATGGAAAACCGCCCGATGATCTTCGGAGTGGGAGAAGGGTCCCCGGCCGCTGCCTCTGGTCTGAAAGACTTCGATGAGCTGGTCGCCTTCAACGGCAAGGCACTCCAGACCCGGAAACTCGAGCAGGTTACCGAGCGATTCGACGAGGTGTTCGCGGATGAGGCCGAGGTCGGCCAGCCGCTGCAGGTCACTTACCTGCGTGACGGCGCAGAGGCCACCGTGGAAGTCACCCCGGTCAACGCGTGCAAGTTCAACGTGATGTATATCCCGAAGCCGATTCCCACCACCACGCAGGGCACTGCGCTGCTGCTGGGCAACGCCATCGACAGCTATGCCAGCAGTCCGCTGGAGATCCGCACCTACGTCAGCCGCTACTTGGCTCGCGTGATCCTCGACCATCAGGGTCAGAACCAAAAGCAGGGCCGCAAGTTAGACCTGCTCTCGGGCGCGGCGGGCCTGCTGACGGGTCATCAGGCACCGGTTACGGGCAATGCGTTTGCCCGTTTCCGCAACGGCGAATCCCAGGATCTGGAGCAGGACTACCTAAGCGTCTATCTGCTGGCGCGTGCAGGCGATGACGTGAGTGGCGTGCCGCTTTTCTGGGAGGGCGTCTTCGCCAACATGACGGGAAACCGCTTCATCGGCCGGGCGCTCGGTCAGTCGCAGGCTTCGCCAGAGCGCCTGCAGGAGCTGACGGCAGCTCGCGATGAAGTGCTGGCGAAGGTGCAGGCCGGACAGGAGTTGAAGCCGGAGGGCCTCCGAGCAGGGCAGAAGGAAGGCTGAGTACCGGAAGCCCTCGAAGAGTTCAGACGGGCGGCCTGTTCATACGGGCCGCCCGTTGCGTTTCAGGGGTAGGGCGGCGAGGCCCCGGCGGCGCCCCGACGCAGGTTCACGACACTCCATAGGTGTAGTGAGCGGACATGGCAGGCTGGTTTGATCAAACAAGAGCCAACCATGCGCAGCGACACCGGTGCGGTTCCCTCCCATCCGACGCCTAACCAGGCCCTCGCACAGGCAGCGAACGCACTATGGGCGCCGCATGCTGACCGGGCCTACATGGATTGCAAGCCCATCTGAGCAACATTTTGGCCGCCCAAGAGGTATGCCGCCGGCCGCCCGGCACCTTCTCAGGCGATTCGCTGCACAGGAGCGCCAGCTGCGAGGTAGCGATGGGTACACGCGCTAAAGAGTGTAAAAGCGGTTTTCAGGAGGGCGGTTAAAGTTAAATTAACGTATGAGGCTACTCTAAAGTGTAAAGTACACGCTAGGGCGGCTTTAACACCCTAAAGCGTGGCCTATGGTTAATTTAACGTGTCGACATAACGAGCGAGGTAATCCCTAATGGATCAACATTTTCCCCGTCCTGAGTTCGCAGCTGAGCTGACTCAGCAGCTTTTAGGGCAGAGCATGTTTGCTACTGACACCCTGTTCCTGGGAGCACCGCGGCGCACTGGCAAAAGTACGTTCCTGCAAGAAGACCTCACCCCAGCGCTGGAGCAAAAAGGCGCGCTGGTGCTGTACGTCGACCTGTGGAAGAAACAGGATGCCGATCCGGTAGATCTGATTTCCTTCACGATTGCCAACGCCTTGGCACAGCAGCAGGGGAAGATCGCCAAAGTAGCTAAAGCAGCAGGACTGACTAAGGTTTCCATCCACGGGGTGGAGTTCAGCCTCGATGCCGTGGGCAAGGATCCTGGAGCAAGTGTGGCCGATGCATTGCAGGAGTTGCAGAAGCGAGCCGGCAAGCCGGTGGTATTCATCGTCGACGAAGCACAGCACGTCATCAAGTACGAAGGCGGCATGACCCTCATGTTTGGGCTCAAGTCTGCAAGGGACACGATCAACAGGCCTGGTGCACGGAACCTAATCCTTGTGATGTCGGGATCCGACAGAGACAAGCTGTTGCGACTAGTGCACGGCAACGCGACACCATTCTTCGGCTCAGATATCACGACGCTTCCGCTATTGGACAAGGCGTTCACCGACTTCTACGCCGGCCTGCTGGCGGTAGAGAAGCCGGAATTGCAGCCGGACAACGAGCGCTTCTACAAGGCGTTCGTGAAGTTCCACCATAGGCCCGAGCCATTCCTCAAGAAATTCAACACGCTCACCGGCATCCTGGGACCGAAAACCAAAAAGGATCTGCACGACCAGTTCGACAAGCTGGCGGATGAGTATGAAGAAGAGCAGTTCGCACTGTACGAAACCGCGTACCTTGGGTTGACCAAGTTGCAGCGTGCGGTGCTAACGCGCGTTCTGTCACACGGAAGGACGGGAAAGCTCTTCGATGTAAAAGCGCTGGAGGAATACACCAAGGCGCAAGGTAAGCAAGTGCTGGCGGGCGCTGCGCGAAATGCCATCGAAAGGCTGCGCGAGATCGATCCGCCACTGATATGGAAATCCGCACGCGGAGACTATGCACCTGTGGACAGTGGTATGCGTACTTGGTACGAAATGCTCGTCAGAAATGGAGAGTGGCCACCGCAGGACTGAGGACGACAAATGCTGCTGCTAGGACATGAATCGATAGAGGATGTGCGTACGTCGGCACTAGAGCTGCAGCGGATGGGGCCGGCCGCTCGACGCCTATTGTCCGAGTGCATCGAGCATCAGGGATGCACACGCATCGCCATCTCGAAGACGGCCCAAGCGCTCGAGGACTTGGGCTTCGTCTTTATCCGGGAAAGTGGGTTTCTGTCAGTGGAGAAAGTCCACATCAGGCCAAGTCTCGCGGGTGAAGAAGCACTAGCGTACTTTGAAGACGAGCTGGCTAAGTTGGGCTAGGGGCGGTCTGCAAAACTCGCCCTTCGCACAGTGTGAGCCCAAGCATTTGAGCCGGGGATCTCGACACGCGTTGAGCGCCAGCGCGTCTGATCAGCCGGCTATCCTGCAGAATCTTGGCCCGCAGTGGGATCAGAGTGCTCTCAACAGCCGGTGTGTGAGTTGTGTTCCAGGAGGACCACCTTCATTCGTCCTCCCGATCCAGTCCGTCATGACATCGACTGCATCGCGGAAGGTCCTTGCTCAATCTTTCGTTCCCCCAGCGCGTGGAGCTTTTAGGTCGAAGGACGCAGGAAGTCTGCGCCCGCATCCGGCATCAATCCAGCACCCCAGGATAACGGCATGGAAACCAATGCCGCTACCTCTCCCTGCTGGTTCGACAGCCTTCGCAACATCAAGTCGTTAGGCGAAACCAAAGAACGCCCAGGATCGCTTGGTGGTCTCGCTGCAGCCCGTCGCGAGTGCTTGGCGCAGTACTTTACTCCGGATGATGTAGCGGCCCTGATGTGGCGCATCCTCATTCCAGAGATGGACAGCATTCGCCAGCGCACTGGCTGCAAGGTCAGCGTGATCGACAACTCCATCGGCAAGGGATCCCTGATTCAGTTTGCCCGCGCAGACCAACACAAGGTCGCAGGATTCGACATCCATGGCGAAAGCTTGGAAGCACTGGGCAAAGCGCTAGAAGCGGCCGGGGTCGAGCACGACCTTCTATGCGCCGACATGACAGATGTACGGCCTAAGCGATACGACATTGCTTTGGCCAATCCACCGTTCTCAGTGCACCTTCAGAGCGTCCACATGATGGACTACGCCTGCACGTCATACGGTCGCTTCGGACCCAATACCTCAGCCATGTCGCATCCCTATGCGCTGGCGCAGGCTCTGGAAGCAGCAGAGATCGGAGTGGTGCTATTGCCAACCACCTACGCTCACCATGCATGGAATCAGCACGAATCAAGTGCTCGATTTCATGCGCTTGTTGACTTACCGGCTCGCACCTTCATTGACCAGGGTACCGCGATAGAGGTCAGCTTGATCGTCTTTGGCGCCCCAATGGATCAGTTGCCAGTCCAGGTGGTGATGTCGGACCTTGCAGATGTCCTCCCGGATCTCAACCTGGGCTCGGGTTGGCGAAAAGAGCGCCGCGGACCCAAGCAACTGGCCTTGCGCCGAAGTGAAGGCGCAGTCCAGTGCATCCACCTGCCGGTGACTGGCGACAAGGCCGTGCGCGTGTTCCGCGCTGGCCGGAACATACGCCTGGGTTTCAGCTGCGGGCTGATACAAGCAAAGGTGATGAATGGTCTGCTTCGTGGCCCTGTAACGCGCTCGGAGCAGCACCGATACCCGCGCGGCGTGAACTATCTGGGGGAGGGCGCACTGATCATCGGCGCCTACCTATTGCAGGATGACCCGGTGGCCGCGCTGCAAGCAACCGTCACCCGGATTGCTGACCTGGGCGGAAGCCCGGATGTGGATCCCGGCTTGCTGGGTTACATGCGTCGTATGGCTCGCCGTGTGCGGATCGATCGCACGCCTTTACGGCACGTTGTTCGCTCGGATGCGGTCTGCACGTCGGTTGGCATTGTTCAGGCCACGGCAAAAGCTAATGTCATCGTCAACCCGAAAGTATGGGTCGGCCCAGTTATTCGGCGAGGCGATTCAGTGTCTCTCCATTGGGACGGCTACAAGTACACCTTCCTTACGGAAGACGGTCAGCATTCACTGGTGATGGAGCCGGCGGAGTGCGCCAAGAAGTTCGACATTGAAACTGCCGTGGCCGACTCGGGCTGGACCGACGCCCATCCCGGTCGGCTTACGACATTCCCCGCTCTTGCGCGTTGCCGCGAAGCCCGGTTCCAGGGGGTAGGTCTCGACGCCGTGGGACTTTGGGATTTCCAGCGCGAGGATGCGATGGAGATCACCACCAGCCGCGGCGGCGTGTTCGCCGGCGAGATGGGTTGCGGCAAGAGCTACATCAGTGCGGCCGTCGCGATGATGGGCGGCCTTAGGAATGCGGTGGTCGTGGAGCCACACCTGATTGAGGAATACACCGATCAGCTCAAGGCAGCTGCCATTGATGAATCGTTGTGGCAGGTAATCGAAACGGAGGCAGACGCACGCAGGCTCAAGGTGCTCAACATTGTCAGCTACAACACTCTCCGTAAACAGCTTCCCGGTCGCAAGCGGACGTTCTCCCACTTGCTGCGCCGACGATTCAATACCGTTGCTTGTGACGAAGGTCACGCACTGAAGGCCGAAGAAAGTCTGCGCACTCAGGCGGTCTGGCAGCTCTCGCCCAAGCGTCGATATGTCTTCACTGGAACACCTATTCCAAATCTGGTGCAGGATCTGCTGGGCTTGGTCGGATGGGCAGTTGGCAACAACAACGCAGTCAATCCATACGGTCGCCGTGGTCTATACATCGAGCCGCGCTTGCTCACGTCCATGGACTATTGCGAACGCGCCGTCGATCGCTTCAGCGAACAGCATTGCGTGTTTGAGTGGGTTACCGCTGAGTGGATCGACGGCCTGACCAGTGGCGGCAAAAGGCAAGTGCCGAAGATCAACAACATCCAACGGCTGCGTGAGTGGCTTGCGCCGGTGCTTAAGCGGCGCATAGTGGCCGAGCCGGATGTTTCCAAATACTTTAAGGCGCCGGTCTGTACTAGCAGCATCACAACGCTGGATTGGGATCACGACCACCTTGCGTATTTCTTGACCGTGGCCGATGAGTTCAGCGAGCGCTACCGGCGGATGAAAGCTGATGCCGAGCAGGGTAGAAGCAGTCTCAATATGGTTGCGCTGTTGGCCCGCATCAGCGCAGTACTCAAGGCCGGCAACCAGCCCAGCTACAAGAACGAATACTTCGGCAGCTACATGCCGATGACCAGCAAAGAGCGATACCTGATCGAGAGGGCGAGCAATCTAGCTGCTGCGGGTCGCAAGATTTTGCTGTATGTCGATGGTCCGGAGATGAGCGAGCGGATTGCAGCAGAACTGAACCACCGTGGTGTCCACGCGGTACCATTCCACGGCAAAAGTAGTATCAAGTCCCGGACTCGCAGGATGAATTCGGAGTTCCGCTACGGCCCAGCATCGGTCCTTGTTGCCAGTTACGGGACAGGGCAGACGGGACTGAATCTGTACCAAGCCAACTACGTCCTCCTCGCTGTTCGTGCTTGGAATTCGAAGACAGAGCGACAGGCGATTGCGCGAACATTGCGCCCCCAGCAGACCAGCGAGGTACACGTAGAGTTCGTACATCTTGGCGGATCGCTGGATGAGTATCAGGCGCAGGTCTGCCAATGGAAGCAAGTTTCAGAGTTCGAAGCCATCGATCTTCTTGAGCCGGAAGAAGTCCTCGATGACTACAAGCACCTCGACCGGATCATCAATGAGTTCGTGGAAAGGCTTGCTGCGCGCCAAGGAATACAGGGCCGCGACTACCGCCAAGCAACTAAGGCAGAGATCAGACATGCGGCATAGCGAAAACTACGACGTGATGGTCAACGAACAGACAGTGGTCTTGCGTCGACAGGGCAGCTCAATCCCATCGGTCGCGAATATCCTCGGCTCGGAAGTGGACAAGGAAGGGGTAAGGACTATTTGGCTAGATCGCCTTGTACATCGCGGCGCAGTCGTCAGTCTCAATGACAATTGGGTGGCCAGTGGCGCAATCTCGACAGTGCTGACCTGTTGCGCCCAATGACCCCCTAAACCCGCTTTCCCAAGCCGCGATGGGCGGTGCAGCCTATACGTACCGAGTTTCCACGGTACTGACCAACTTGAACAGCGCGCCCACCACAGAACTAAACTGCCGCCTCTGGCGCCACCAGGCCATCCTGCAATGGATCATCGGACCCTGCACCTATGTGCTGCGAGCAGGTCACTTACACGGGTACTCACGCGAGCAGGGCTTGACGGGGTTGTACGTACTGGACGGCCACAACGGCAATCTGTTCTTCGAGCCTATGGAGTCCAAAGAGGATCTGGTCGAAGCAGGCCGCCTGATGGCGCTGAAGCAGAGGCTGTTTGAGCGTCAGGTCAAGCTAGCTTGCCTACGCGAGAATTCCTGGACCTTGGAGGATGGCTACTTCCACATCGGAGCAGCCGTGGAAAGGCTCGTTGTTGGCCTGGCCCCGACCGTGGAGATCTTCGACCTGACCAGGATGCGAGTAGCCGTGCCCCTCTCGCGCGTACAGAGCGCGGCTAAGTTCGTTGCGCACCCCGAGCTGCCATGCATTGCCTTGTCGCAGCGTCTGCACACCACTGAGTGCGAGCCGCGTCAGTGGGACATGCTTGCCGAAGCATCGCGGAAGGTCGGATGAACGAACTGCTTGTCGCCTTGGTCCACGGCGGAAACTGGACTGCCCGGGAGCGACGCATCGGCCGATGGGTACGCCACATCCTACTGGTACTGCTGACTGTTTCTGCGCTGGCATGGAATCACCACTGGCAACAACTGGGAGCACAGAATCTGGTGTGGACGAACTGGGTCAACGCGCAGTGCAAGACGGGGCTTCGCGAAGTCTGCATGTCGTATGTGGACTTTGCCCGGCCTTCCGGTATGCCCTCCCAAAAGTTCTGGTCCGCGCATCCAGACCTGGCAGCAACGGCTGAATGTGTCGAGCGCATGGGGTGGCTAACCCTGAGCGTGGGCAGGCAGGACTACACCGGGTTGCTTGAGAAGTGCGTGGCTCCGCCAACAAAGCAGCAAGAAGTGCGCACGCCGCACTCGTAGGTCTGATCGACGGCAGAGTGAGGACACCAGCCAGCGCTGTCCTCTCTCCATCGCTGGTCACGAACAGGAACTCCTGTGCCGCCGGATGGACGTACCCGGCCAACCCACCAGGAGTGATCCCATGCACATCACCACCACCCGTGAAGACCTCCTCGCGGCGATTGCACCCCTCATGTCGGTAGCTCAGCGCAGAACGAAGTCCCGTAACGGACACGCGAACCTGACAATCCGTGCTGGTGAAGGCACACAGATCCACTTCAATACATCAGACGAAAACTCGGACATCTGCACCGCCTCGACTGCCACTATTCGTGAGCGTGGGGAAATTGGTGTCTCTGCCAAGCGACTGAGCGACATCATGCGAAGCTTCGCATCCGGTTCTCTGGTCGAAATGCAACGCAAGGGCAACTTCCTCAACATCAAACTTGACGGAAGCCGGTTCTCCATCAACTGCGACGGCCCGCTCGCACCGGTGACACGCCAAGCCGCCAAGACAGGCCAAACGACTGGCAAGTTCGACCTTGCCGCCGATGAGTTCAAGTACCTTCTTGATGCTGCTTGTTCAGGCGTCGCGGGTCTCGGTAGCGATTCCAAGCTTCCGCAAGGCGTGCTGTTCCACCTGACCGGGGACCGCCTGCGACTCGTAGGCACTGACGGCGGACGCATGGCCGTCGCCAGCACCAGCATCAATACTCTGCAAGCAGAAAAGCTGGTGCTTGGACACAATTCGGTGGCTGACATCCGCACTTTGCTTTCCAAAGCAAGAAGCGATGAGCAGATCGGCTTCAGCTGGGGCAGCGGTATGGCACACATCAAGACTACTTACGCCGATCTCCATGTGGGTGTCTTGGCCAACACCTACGTCGATTACGAGCGCATCATGGCAGCCAACACGGTCAACCCGTTTCATGTCGGACTGGCGGACCTGCGCGAAATTCTGACGCGCACCCTCATTCTCAGTACGGCGGTAACTGTCAAGCTCACCGGCCGAACATTGAGCTTCATCACCGCAGACCAGGCCAGCAGGAGCCAGGGGCAGGAGAGCATCGAGAGCATTGAGCTACCAGCTGACGCGCGTCGCGTTAATGACTTCGCCATCAGCGTCAACGCCCAGTATCTTCTGGATGCGCTCAACGCCGTGCGCGGTGAATCTGTGCATCTTTCGGTAAGCAAGCCAGATACCCCTTTGATCGTATTGGCAAACGGAGGCGATGCAAGGGTCTACGTTATGCCGGTCCGCATTTAACCGGGAGAGTAAGACTCACCCGCGAGTGCTCTGCGCGCTCCTTCGCAAGTGCGGCTATAGCTGCGAATGAGCGAATCGGTCCAGAGCAGCACCTCTCAGCCGATCAGAGCTGCCGCGAAGTGAGTGTCGCCTGTGCCAGCCGTGTTAGGACAGCGGGACAATTCTCACCTCCCGTCCAGGGCGCGATACCGAACTATCGTGCAAGGTCGGCAGTGCGCGGGGTGGTCATAGCAATCGGTATGCGAATGCAGGAACTGTCCACCCCTAAGTACCTGCCGTCCCGAGAGCGATTCTTGTGGAATCCCTGACGACTGGACAACCGAATGAGTGAGCACCTCGGAAATGCGACCTACACCACTTCACTTCCCGTGAGCACAGTGCGCGTCCGTTCCGGCCACAACCCGCGCCGCCGATTCAACCAGGAGGAGCACGACGGCCTGTGCCAGACGCTGCGCGAGGAAGGGCTGCTGCATCCCATTGCTGTGCGTAAGCTGGGCGGGGAGGAGTTTGAGATCATCGCTGGCGAGCGCCGATGGCGTGCTGCCAAGGATATCGGCTGGGCAAGCATCGACGCCAAGGTGTTCATTTGCTCAGAGCAGCAGGCTCGGCGTATGGCTCGCATCGAGAACCTGAAGCGGGTGAATCTGAGCGTTCCGGAAGAAGCCTATCTGGCACAGGACCAGCTCGACGACTGCGAAGGCGACTATGAGCAGACGGCGCGCGTGCTCGGCTGGACCGTCGCGAAACTCCGCCATCGAATGCAGCTACTCCACGCATCGAAGGCGGTCATGGATGCGCTGATGGACAGGGCTATCCAGGTCGGCCATGCCGAGCTTCTGAGCACGCTCCCCACAGAGAAGCAAGACGACGTTCTCGGCAAGGTTATCGAGCACAGGGCGTCTGTCGCGCAGCTGCGCGAGCAGCTGCAGGGCGTATCGATTGCGTTGGCACAGGCCAAGTTCGATCTGGAAGGCTGCCGGGATTGCCCGCACAACTCCAGCCAGCAGAGCAGCTTGTTCGCTGAACACATCGAAGCGGCACGCTGCACCAACTCTGGCTGCTTCTCGACCAAGACGGTTGCGTGGGTGAATGGGCGACGCCAGGAGCTTAAAGACGGTTATGCGGTGGTGGAACTGCGTACCGAAGTCATCCCGGGTAAGACAATCCCGCTAGTGATGCAGGGGGACTACGGCGTAGGAAAGGCCCAGTACGATCAGTGCCGTGGCTGCGCCTTCAGGACATGCGTTCTAGACAATACGGTGGGTAAGACTACCGGCAACGTCGAGGGTCCTCTGTGCGGGAACGCCACATGCAACACGGAAAAGGTGGCTGCGTACAAGGCGGCATCGGCTCCCACTCCGAAGGCAGCAGCCCCGCTGGTCGAACCGGCGAAAGGGCAGCAGCAAGCCGTGCAGGGCTTGAGCAAGAGGTCTGCGTCCACTGGCGACCAGGCAAACGGCTCAGTACAGCAGGCGCCATCTCAGCCGATTGCCATTCCGAAGGCGGCTAAATTGGCCTACCAAGCCGTTGTGCGGCGCGGCGCGGCGCACATCGTGCCCACCGAGCCGCGCGTGCTGCTGGCGCTTGCCGCTTACGGGCTGTTCCAGCTGGGTCGGTCGAACTCTGGCCTGACCGATAGCGTCCTGCCGCCCAAGGTGCGGGCTATGACCGGCAGCAGCGAGCGCATTGGCCGCCTGCTTCTGATGGATAAGGGTGACTTGCAATCTCTTCTGGTAAATATGGCCTCGCAGTTCCTCACGGAGAACCCGGAGAACTACGTGCGCGATGTCGATCGGAGCCGTATCAACCGGGTGATCGTGAACACCTTCGAGGTGGACATGGCTCAGCACGTGACTGTGAACAAAGAGTTCCTCGCGTGCCACACGATCCCCGCCATCCACCTTGTGCTAGATGAAAGTGGTTTCGCCACATGGCACAAGGCGCAACCGGAAGGCGAGAAGAAGCACAAGGCTTTGCTCGCATTGGACAAGAAGAAGCTTATCGAGGGTGTGCTCAAGGCCGGATTTGATTTTAGTGGCTACGTACCCTCTGGCGTCCGTACCGATCTGGTGGCGAAAGTCTGAGTGCAAGACTCTCGCACCCGCATGCGTCTATGCGGGGCCACGGCATGCTGACAACACATCCACGGAGACTCCCAATGTCCTTCATCGCCAATGTCCTGCCGCTGCTAAAGCATGGCTCCTCGTTGTCGTTGACCCTGAAAGAGGTCGGCGGCCAAATCCAGATTCTCATCGAGCCGCAGCTGGCTAAGCTGGACCCGGACACCACTGACGAAGTTGTCGCTACGTTGCAGGCGGCGCTGGTGCATCCGGTGCGCGTCCTTGCCGAGCGTGATGCCACAGACGCCACCCTACTCGAAATCTTGACTAAGCTCGCGCCGTCCTATTCGACCCTGGGCGACCAGTTGGCCGAACATCAGCAGCGAATCGAGGACGCCGCAGCTGCCGCTCGTGCAAAAGCCGCTGAAAAGGCCGCAGCCAAGCCGGCCGGCAAGGCGACTCCCTCCAAAGCGACGAACAAAGCCGCCACACCTGCAACGTCTGCCAGCGCCAGTAACACCGACGACAGCGGTGGCGACGATGATGCCAACGGAGACGACGCGGGAGATAGCCCGGTTGCCACGCCAAGCGAAGCTCCGGCGGCCCCGTCGCCCTCCACCGCCAGCTTTGAACTGTTCTGAGGAACCAAGCCATGACCACAACTGCATCGACCCTGGAACGTCGCTTCCGCTTTGGCGTCACCACCCTCGCGGACCCCGACCCGTCCCTCCCGCCGCTGGAAGCGCTGCGACTGCACGTCAAGTCCTATGCCTTCCTGCAATCAGCTGGCCTTGGCGAGCCAGTGGTGGAAGGTGATTTGCTCATCTATCCGGTCCAGAAGCCGACCGTCCAGACCAAAGGCGGGAGTAGAAAGGCCGCGCCCCAGGTTCGGGCTTCGCTGGATGAGATCCTGGCATGGGGCAGTGAAACGGCCACGGTGGATATGGACCAGCCCGCACGCTGGAACGCTATCGCGGCGATGACTCAGCAGTGCGCCACGGCCAAGACCAATCCCCTGATCGACTCTCTCCTCATCCCGATGGCGTAACACGCATGCAATCGCTCCCGCTGCTTACCAAGCGCCACGCGCGACATCCGATTCAGCCCACCAGCCAGCTGCGTGCGATGGCCGCAAAGCGCCTGGGCGAGGCCGTGCGACGCGGCAAGGTGACGCCCAAGCAGGCGAAGGATGCGATGAGGGCTGGCGAGGCTGGTGTTGCCTCTGCGTTGCTCCCGCACCTGTACCAGTGCCAGATGGATGGCGCGATCCCCGCGCCGCCAATCGGCAATGCAACCCACCTCTCGGCCGAGAACCTGGCCAACCTGTCCCCTCTGGTGAAGGAGATGCAAGCAGCGGGGCATATCAAAGACGCCGACCTTACTGGTGCGAGCCAGAGAAATGCGGGAGAAACGATACTCAAGCTCGTGATGCTGGGCATCGACAGGGTTGCCGAGGCGGCGACCGCAAAGATGCCTCCAACGCACAACAACTACAGCCCGTTCCACGTGTCGCCGCTGGCACTGGCCAAGACTCTCTGCGGTCGTGACGGCGAGAGCTGGGAGATCACTGCGAACACGGGTAAGGTCATCGTATCTAACGCTGATTCCCCATTCGTGATGTTCGCTGACCCTGAGTCGAGAGACGAAATGTCGGCCCTGTGCTGCGTGATTCGCGGGATTAATGAGCGCAGCGGAAATTGGTTCGTTGTTCCTCCAGATGATGCCCTTTCCATCATTGACGTGATGCTGGACGAAGTTCTGCGCGACGTGCGGGTCCATGTGCCGCTGGGTCCGGTATCGACGGACATGCCGAGCAACGTTCTTGATGCCGTGATGGAGTATTACGGCGTGTCGGAGGATGACGGTGAAGCATTGGACGACGCGATTGAGCGCCTAAACGGGGATCTGCGCCACTACGTCGTGGCCGATCAGTGGAAGATTGGCGACGGGAATCTTGAGAAGTGGCTTGCATCGCCTTCCGGCCCGAACGCCAAGCTGATCCTGAGGCTCTACGACCTGTATTCCGGGCTGGTACAGGGCAAGCGCGCCGATGAGCGAGAGGTGGTCGATGGCGAGTACTTCACCTGTGACCTATTTGTCGTCCCGATAGGCTTCTGGAATAACTTTAACGACACGATCCAGCAATACGGGGCTGAATACTGCCCGTCAGAGATTCTGAGCATCGCGCGTTCGGCAAGAACCAAGCGCCCCCATCTCGCCGCATTGGAGCTTGCTGTAATGGCTACATCGGTCGCAACGGCCATGGCGCGGATCTTCATAGATGAGTCACCTGATTGACACCCCGGATGCAGAATCCCTGAAGAACTACATGAAGCAGAACAGCGTGGCGCCCACCCATGCGATTCTGTTCTATCAACGACGGGGAAGGCTGGTTCTAACCACCGCTCATACAGTCGATAGCCACCGAGGAACTCCGCGAATTGGGCCAGGCCGACCCATGACGCCTGAGCAAGAGGCCAGTATCGTTGCTTTGCTGATGGGCCGCGAAGCCGATGACGGTAGCAGCAGGGTGCGCGTGATGCCTCAGAACGTTCTGCATACCGACGGCGCAAGCACGACTTGGCTGCAACCCTCCGTGGTAGAGCCGATGGTGCTTCGCACCGGAAGCGATGTAAGGACGGTGCTGGCTCGTTGGCCCACGTTGGTGTTCCATGCGCGCAACCGTCAGCTCTATGTGGTGGCGCTGAGGGATGACCAGTGGCCGAGCGATGACAGCTTGGTCTTCCACTGCCCGACCGGCAACGTGTGGGCCAAGACCATGGTTTGCACCGGAACGGCGGTTTTGCCGATGGGCTGCACACCCAGTGAAATTCCGGCATGGAAGGCATCCTTCTTCGAGAGCGCATTCACCCATAGCAACCACGGCAAGACAATCACCGTGCCCAAGCCAAAGGGCACGGGTAAGAGTAAGGGGCATCAAGCAAACCCCGACCCGATGACGTACTGGGCCGAGCGTGATGGCGTAATGGACGCCTTCCCGAGCGAGCACCTGACCCCATTGAAGATGACTCTCTCCGAATGGATGAGCAGCCTGATTCACGGGGAGAGCGTTGATGATTGAACTGGCAACCGACACGGCGACGCAGCAGCAGCTGGCCATCATGCTGGCGTGCCCGTTGGTATGCGTGCCACCGGGCGAAACGATGACCCTGCTATCTGAGCCGGGGCGGCGTTGGGTCGTAGCGAGCAACGGCACCTACCTGGAACACCGCTCCCTTGCCTTGCATGTCTGCTTCCGGGTATCGAAGCTCGACACGACCTTCGGCACCGCTCGCCAGTTCATCACCGCAATCAATGGGCCGGTGCCACGTGAACTACTGCGCAAGTGCTTCGACTTGGCTGTGCAAGCAGGCAGAAACGAAACCGCAGCGCTGATTCATTGGAACCCTACTGACAGACAGTACGAGCTGAGGCAGCCGGTGATCGAAAGCGCGAGCGAAGCCCACGTCACGTACCGGGACGAGTCGCAAGACGACCTTCTGGTGTACGACTTTCACTCGCACGGTTCTCACCCCGCGTTCTTCTCCGCGACGGACGATGCCTCGGATATGTCCCGTATGGGCCCGTACATCGCTATGGTGGCAGGCAAGTGCGACAGCATTGATTCGCTGGAAACCTGTGCTCGCATGTGCATGTCGCCTTATCTGTTGAACTTGCAGGACTTCTTCAAGCACGGCGAACTGCCATGAACAAGCTGCAAATCCCGGCCTCTTGGCTCGATGACCCGATCCGCACCTTTGTATACGGCGCCGGCGGGACAGGCTCCCAGGTCATCGACCAGCTTGCCTCCCTGGATTCCTGCATGAAGCAGCTGGGCCATCCCGGCTTCAAGGTCACAGTGTTCGACCCGGACCGGGTGAGTCGGTCCAATATCGGCCGCCAGCGCTTCACGCACGCCGACGTTGGCAACTACAAGGCGCTGGTGCTGACCCACCGCATCAACGCCTTCTACGGCTTTGACTGGGGCTATAGGACGGAGAAGGGGCCGACACGCCCTGGTGGCGTCGATCTGGTCATATCTTGCACTGACCTGGCCATGTTCCGCGCGGCCTTCTCCAAGGACAACGCGGCCTCGACCACAAATGCGCTGTGGCTGGATTTCGGCAATGGCAATGCGGAAGCCCAGTGCGTCCTGGGACACCTCTCGCGCAAGGTCGCTAACCGGATTCCTAACGTCGTTGACCTGTACCCCGAACTGTCGCAGATGCAGCGAGTGGATGCGGAGCAGCCGTCCTGCTCGGCAGATGAGGCGCTGCGCAGACAGCCTTGGCCTATCAATCGCGAAATTGCGATGAAGGGCGTCGGGATGCTCTGGTCCCTGCTGCGGGACGGGGAACTTGACTACCACGGAGTCCAGATGCGGATGAAGCCGCTCTCGCTCAACACCATGCCCATTGATCCTGAGACGTGGGCCTTCTACGGATACGCGCCCAAGAGGACGCGACGAGCAGCGTGATGTGGCTGCAAGGTCAGTATGGCCGGCGTCCCATCTCGACGAGGGAATGACCCTCCAACCTGTCTTGCGCGGTAACGCATGCAAAAGGACCATCGTCCGACGCGGTCTATCCAGCGATAGACGCCAAGCACCGCCTCAATCGGTAACTCGTTACGCAAGAAGTTTGAAGCTGCAAGTGTAGGCATTGAAATGCTGCAACATGGATTTAAGAGGAGCGAACGTAATCGTCACCTCGACCCCCGCAGGCAGCCGCCGTGGGCTCTGCGGGTTACATCACGGCTATAGGAACGGCAAATAGGCCAGTAGCCGAACGTCGTATATCAGGGTGAAAGCCCATCAAAGCGAGTGAACAGAAATGGCCCGCGGAATCAACAAAGTCATCCTCGTCGGAAATCTCGGCAACGATCCCGACACCAAGTACACCCAGGCCGGCATGGCGATCACCCGCATCAGCCTGGCCACCACCAGCATGCGCAAGGATCGCGATGGCAACAACCAGGAGCGCACCGAGTGGCACCGCGTGGTGTTCTTCGGCAAGTTGGGCGAGATCGCCGGCGAATACCTGCGCAAAGGCTCGCAGGTGTACGTCGAGGGCGAGTTACGCTACGACAAGTACACCGGTCAGGATGGCGTGGAGAAGTACACCACGGACATCGTGTGTGATGAGATGCAGATGCTCGGCGGCAAGGACCGTGATAGCGGTGGACAGCAGCATGGCAATCAACGCCAGCAGGGTAATGGCAATCAACAGCAGCGTCGGGGGAATGCCAGCAATCAGCACCAGCACGAAAATGGCGGTCAGCGCGGCAACGGCAACGGCAACGGCGGTGGCGGTGGCGGTGGCGGTGGCGGTGGCTATGGTCCGCGTCAGGGACGCTCCAACCATCAGCCAATGAACCAGAACGAACACAGCGACATGCTGGATGATGAAATCCCGTTCCTGGTTTTGGACTCCATGTTCTGATTTCATCAGTGCACGGGCGCCCAAACGGACGCCCGTCACCGAGGAAACATATAAAGTTGTTTTCTTCAAATTGATTGCTGATCCACGTTGACAGGCGTCTCGCGCCCCGCGAACATAGCTCGTAATACCAGGCAATGCCTGCTACGAGGTCTGTGCGCCTCCAACAATGCACCATCCACGTTTATTTCCCACTCGGGGTTCCCCCGATTGGGCGAACCCATATCACCGGAGTTCGCTCATGTTCCCTTCCGAACTGGAAGAAGGTCCTCAAGACCTGCCGTCGTTATTGAAGAATCTTGCTTTCCAGTTGGTACTGGATGGAGAGGTCTCGCAGGTCGCCCATCTACGTCGTGACCAGTGCATTCGTGCTGGTGCAACGGAAGAACTGTGCTCCCGCATCTGGAAAAGTGCCCTGTCATTTTCCCAGGCATACGTGAGCCCCAAGTTCTTTGAAATCTCCCGCCGCTTCCATTTCGCCAAATGTTCGGCGTCGAAGATCGTTGCGGGAATGATCGACTAAAACCGCACTTCAACAACATCCCGGCCGGGTGCCGTGTCACCCGTATGGGAGACATGTGTCCGCCCGGCTCTCTGCCGGATTGTGCCACCGACAGAGCAACCTACTTGCTCGGCACAGCACAGGAATCAACGCATGTCCAACTCTGATCAAACCCCGGTTGCAGCCAAGTCAATTCCTTTCTTCGGGACGATGCACCGCGTCGGCAGTACCGTCTTCACCACCAGCCTTAACTTGGCAGTGCGTAACTGCAATCAGGGCTATCAGATTGTCTTGATTGCCAAGCGCATCGACAGTAGTGGCAAGGAAACGACCATCGAGCTTCCGTCTCCGCACATTGCCGCAACCGCCGCCGAGGCCCGCATGATCGTCGCCGATACGCTCGCCCCATTCGTGGAGCGTTTGATGGTCGGTGAACGCACCAAGCACGAATCGGTCCACTAGCAGGCAAATAGCCGTCGCGAGCGCTGGTTCAACTACCCACCAGGGGAGCATTCCCTGCAGGGGTGCTCCATTTTCCAATAGAGAGCACACCCATGTATCCCATCATCGTGTCAGCAGGAGTGGTTGCAGTAGCGTCCGATTCGGACAGCGAGCTTGAACCGGGATCGATTGCCGATGACCCCGCCTTCAACGATCCGTTTCGCACCGAACCTGATAGGGAGCTTTGGCCATGAACAGCCTCGTTGCCCTGGTTTCATCTCGCAACGGCGGCATCGACATCGTCTTGTTCAATAAAGAGCGCGAGCGAACCCTTAGCGTCACTCATGGCACCGGACTGACCGTCACGGACGCCCTGTGCGATGCGCTGGCTCAGCACACCGCCTTCTTCATCGACGAAGACGTCGAACTTGCCCTTTGTGTGGCTGCACTTCGCAACTCTGAGGTGCAGCTATCTATCCGGAACGGAACCATCCACGCGCATTAAAGGATGCACATGAACCCACTTAACATCCGTGTCGCACATGCAAAGGCAGAGATTGCGATCTTGGCCGGCCGCGATGAGGGCCTCGACGCTCTTTGGGAAACCTTGGAGGATGCGTTCGCCCTCGGAAAGCAGCAGTACCATGCCGGTGAAGAGAGCATGCCCCTGCTGTTCGTGGGCGCCCAGGATCTCCAAGATCGCTGGGTGTCCGGCCAGGACTTCGCGTTCGAGCTCGAACAGATGGAAAACTGCGAGCTCTGCAAGGCAGCACGTGGCGACCCATGTGAGATCCATGGTTGACTCAACCCAAAGGCCCCCGATTCTCGGGGGCCTTTTTTTTGCGTCACGTTTTACAATGGATCTGTCTAGTCAATGGAGCATCTATGTACCCTAAACACGTCGATGTCAGCACGCTAGACTCTGATGACTTGGTGGAGCTTAGAGACGGGCGCAAGATTTACATCGTTCCTGACGACGACATGGACAGGGTTGACGTGTTTGACGTGCAGGGGGCTCCAATCGGAGCGTTCCATTTCGCAATGATCCAAGATGCTGACGATTCATACTGGCACCACTTGACCTGGCAGTATCTCGATGCGCAGGATGGCTATCGTCGGTGTGGGATCGGCCAGAAGGTGCTGGAGATCGCAATAGAGCTCTGGGATACCAGGATCACGGCCGGGGAGAGCGATGGAAACAAGAGCAGTCTGGGTGATCACCTTCAGGGCGACGGCGTGCCCTTCGTGGCTAGAATGCGGGAGAAGGGGTTGATCGCCAGGTCAAGTTACGACCCCGCACCGGAAGCGAAGTGGGATGAGGACTGAAGTGCAGAATTCCTGCGCCACCAACACCCACGCGTGATGATGGCTAAGTTGTAGGGATGGCATCCTCTAAATCCAACAATGTCTTCTTACGCGTCGGCCAGCTGGCCACGCTAGGCGTGGAAGACCGTTGGCAGACGGCCATATACCTCCCTGAGTCCATAGACGACCTGCGGACTCAGCACAGTTCAGCGCCCGCGTTGAGCACGGAAGCGTTCGAACCGATCGTGCTTAGGCTGGTATCTGCACCATCCGTTACCAACCGCCCGTTCCTGATGGTCAAGGCGACTGTTGAGGACCGCGAGCGCGGCCAGTACCAGGCCCAGTTCAGCGGTGACCTGCAGGCATGGATGGATAGCCTGAAGCAAGGCTTGGTGATTTGTGCCATGGCCAAGGCTCGTTGGTGGAATGAGACCCTGACCGTGCTGGTGAAGGAGAGGATCGAGAAGGAGTGGTACGGAAAACTTCGCCCCAACTACAAGGGCCGTCCGAAAGGCTTGACGGGCTCGGATCTTCGCCGGCTGATTCAGCAGTACCTCGAGGAAGGCATCCCGGACGCGTGCGAGCGCTTGGTCGAGCACTTGGCTCCGCTGGGGAAGATCGATGAGTTGCTCGAAGAGGTCGGATGCCCGGGCTGGAACCTGCGGTCGCTCTTTCTGCAAGCACACCGCCCACACACTCCTGAATACTGGGAACACAGCATCTCTGCGTTGACGCGACTGGACGCGCTCGCCGGATTGCATCGGGCCAAGGCCGGAGGGCCTAAACCTATTTCCAATCCTTTCCATATTTCCACAGTCGAGAAGCGACTGCGTTCCGCCGGAATCTCGCTTACTGACGACCAGACCAACGCACTCGCTGTGTACCGAGCAGCGTTGGCTAGGAAGAGGCCTGCGCGGGTCATGAGCCTGGGTGACGTTGGCACAGGCAAGAGTTTGTGCATCTACATGGTGGCCGCCGGTATCGCCGATCAGGGCGGACGCTCCATGTGTCTCTTTCCCAACTCGCAGCTGGCCGTGCAGATGATGGAGGACTTCAAGCATTGGGCGCCCGATCTCGAAATGAGCTTGGTAACTAGTGACAGCGACGCTTCGGTAAACCTCGAGGCCCCGATCCTGATCGGCACAACGGCGTTGCTCACCCGCAAGCTTCCCAAGGTGGATGCGGTTCTCGTGGACGAGCAGCACCGTTTCAGCCGTGAGCAGCGCGAGAAGAAGGTCGGGCGACACACGCACCTGTTCGAGTTCACGGCCACCTGCATTCCCCGCACGGAGGCGCTGGTCCGCATTGGTCTGTACGAGACCGTCGAGTTGCGACAGACCTTTGCCCCGAAAACCATCTACACGCACCTGCACATCGGGCGAGAGGGCCGGCGCGACCTGTTCAACATGCTTTTGGATGACTTGAAGAACGGGGGGCGTGTGCTGGTGGTCTATCCCCGCAAGAATCTGGATGACGTTGAGGCCGTCGAGGGGATGGAGTCCCGCATGGAAACCAACCCGATGCATACGGTCGAAGGCGCGCTTCCCGGCTGGCAGGCCAAGTTCGGAGATCAGGTCGCATCGATCACCTCCGACAACACGACCGAGGAAAAAGTGGCCACGCTGGACGCATTTGCGGATGGCCGCATCAACGTTCTGGTCACCACGACCGTCGTGGAGGTGGGGCTGAACCTGCCCGGCCTCTACCGAATCGTCATCGTGGACCCGACCCGATACGGCCTGGCCACCCTGCACCAGCTGCGCGGGCGCGTCGCCCGCAAAGGCGGGGAGGGGCACTGCGAGCTGCTGTGCGACGACAAGCTCAAGGCCGAGCAACAGGACCGGCTGGATTTTTTCTGTGCGACCACGGACGGGTTTAAGATTGCCGCCCGCGACCTGGAGCTGCGTGGCGCTGGTGATTTGGGCAGCGGCAGCGATCGCCAGTCCGGCGCCGACTTCGTGTTCCTGATCGGGCGCAAACTCAGTATGGCGGACTTCAGTCTGGTCCTGCCGATCTACACGCGGCGGATACCCGAAGCTGCCTGAAGGAGCCGAAAAAGGGGGGCATTCCGCATGCTCATCCGCGGGTTCGTTACATCGCAGGCCCACTACAGTCCACCACGTCCCCAAACCGTGGCTCGACTCCTTGAAACTGCGAATCCTCTCCCTGGCGGTGATCGCCTCCTTGGGCGCCGGCTCTGCGCTGGCTGCCGACCACACCCATCGAACCGAGGATGCCGCAGATCCGGACCTCGAGCGACTTGAAGTATCAGCGAAGGCCGGCAATGCGGTTGCCGCGTCCAGGCTGGCCGCCCTCTACCAGCAATCGGGCGACCGTCAGCTGCAGGCCAGGGCGCTGGAGGTGCTGTCGTCTTGCGACGCTCAGATGCACCCAATTTGCCGGGTAGACCTCGGCTTGGCCTACGGGCGACAGGCGCTCCTAGATGACCTGGACGAAGATCGCCGCCAGCAGCTGGCTCGCCAGTCCATCTTTCGGATTACCCATGCAGCGCACATGGGCAATGCCGATGCCGTGCAGCTGCTGACGGACTTCGCCAACGCCGGCCTGGGCGGGCGCCGTACGGCAGCAATCTCCGCGGCGCAAGCCTCGCCTGAGGCAGGTCCCACTGCGGTGGAAGATCACCGCCACACCCTAGAAGTGCCCGCGATTAGGCGTCCGAAGACGACGAGGGCCGCTTTTTCAGAATATCGCAAGGACGGCATCTTCCTTGCAGCTGAACCTCGACCGCTACTGAACCCGCTCATCCGCCCATTGGAGTTCACGGCACGGTCTGCACAGCCTATGCCCGTACTCGTTGCATCCGTTGGCAAAGTGCCGGTGGTGCCCGCGTCGCCGGCGCCGCTGGAGCTGCAAGGCCTCCAGGGTGAGCTAGACCAAGCGATGGAGCAGCTGCAGGTGGCTCGTATGCAATTGGAGGAATCCAACAGGACCATCACGGCGCTGCGCGAGCAGATGCTGGCCACGCAGGCGCCTGCTTCGGCATTTGTCGATGCAGCCGCCCTGAATCGCAAGGCGCTGGATGCCGCCATGAGCGGCGACTACGAGACTGCAATTCCGATGTTCCGCAAGGCCTCCGAGCTCAACCATGCGGGGGCGATCAACAATCTCGCAGCGATGTTCGTCAACGGAACTGGCGTTGCAAGGGACATGCAGCAGGCCGTCAATCTCTTTGAACGGGCGGCTCAGCTAGGCAATGCCGAAGCCGCCGAGAATGCCGCTCGGATCTACAATTACGGCATCGGCCGGGGCAAGGATCCAAGCAGGGCACGTACCTGGTACCGGAAGGCCATTGAGCTCGGCTCCGTGCGCGCCGCGCAAGAGCTGGCGGACATGGAGCGCAACATCGAAGCCGACGTCTACTTCAAGCCCGTCTAGTGCCAAGCATGCTTCCCCCAAATCGGTTTTTGGTCGCCGGCTGAGCGTGGTTAACTGATTTCAAGGGCAGGACACCCACGCCTCGTCAGGGGGGCGATCACAAGGACAGCAATAGGGTTTCGCGAAGGAGCGGTACGACCAGCACACGGGCAGGAAGCTCGGAATCTGGTGGATGGCAGGATGCCAACCCCGACCATGGAGAGGCCACATCACCCCCGCGCCGTAGGGAACACGGTGCGGGGTTTCTCGTTTAGGGGTCAAAAAAAGGGTGGAAACGGCCGGCATTCCATGGGTTCGTTACACCTGTGCCCAGCCAAAATCGATCGCATGGGAACGAGGATCCATCCATGTGGTTGAGGGGGCTGTTCGGCAGCAAATCAAAGGCGGAACAGGCGGTGCCGGTGCCGGCGCAGGCTGAAGAAACGGGCCAGACACCGCCGTCGCCCGCGGACACGCATCAGGTCAACACTGCGGCGATCGTGCATCGCGCGCAAGTCCCGCCCGCGGGCCCCACCTACGCTGGCCAACCCATTCCTTTCTACCCCAACCGCGAAGAGGCCGTCCCTTCGGCGCCGCCGAAGATGCTCCTGGAAACGCAGGGCGCTCTGGTGCAGAAGCTGCACCAGGCATCGGGCTTCAGCTATGAAGACTTCGACCGCTATTTGCGGCCGGTCCTGTGTAGCTACGCGGAATTCGTTCACCTGTTGCCTGCGTCGGAGAACCACCATCACTGGGACATTGGAGGTCTGCTGCGCCATGGTCTGGAATGCGGCTATCACGCCGCGAGGCGCTGCGAGGCGGCCGTCTTCGCCTTGGACTTCACCCCAGCCCAGCGCAAGGCGCTTGAGCCTCGATACCGCATGTGCGCCATTCTCGGCGCCCTGATGCACGATCTCGGCAAGCCGCTATTCGACGTCGGAGCCGTCGATGAGAGCGGTAAGCTGCAGTGGGATCCGCACGTGCTTTCCTTACACGCCTGGCTGTCCGAGAACAAGCTCCCGCATTACTTCATCACCTGGCGTCACGCGCCGCGTGGGACGAAGCATGAAGCCTTCACCACTGCCGCTATTTACCGCATCGTGCCAGAGGAGACGCTGCGATGGATTGCCGCAGCCGGCAGCCAGAAGCCGTTCTCGGAAATGCTGCTGGCTATGAGTTCGCGCCACGATCCGTCCAACCCGCTGGTCGACATCATCAAGCAGGCGGACCAGATCAGTGTATCCCGCGACATCCTCGCTTCTCGTTCGCGACTGGCCCAGACAGGTCAGGGCGGTCTGCGATCGGTGGCATCGCGCCTGGTGCGTTCGTTGCACGACAAGATCCTGTCGGGCGAATGGCGCTTGAACCGGGTCGGAGACCCGGTCTGGTACACAGATGACGGAATCATTGCCGTCTTTCCGGAGATCACACATCGCATGGTGCAGTCGCTGCGCGATAGCGGCGAGCAGGGAGTCGTCCACGACTCGATGCAGGTGCTGGAGATCCTCGCCGATTACGGCTTCACCCAACCTAATATTCTCCCTGATGGCCGCGCGATGCACACTTGGCACGCCACCATCGATGGCGAGGACCGTGGCAAGCAATTTTCGCAGCGCTTGCAGGTCATCCGTTTCCACACCGAAACGATCATCCCCTCGGTGACCGTGATGCCCACGCCGGTCAAAGTGACCTGGGAGCCGGCCCCGGGGCAGAAGGCCGTCAGCGCCCCCGCCTTGCCCGCTGCAGCGACCACGAAGGCTGAGGAGGGGGCGACCGACCAGGCCCACGTCGAGGAGCTGGAGCAGGCTCCGATCGTCCTGGCCAGCGGCGAGCTTCCTGCCAAGCCGAGCCTTGCCGATGCCGGCACATCGAACACCGTGACCTCGGCACCAGCGGTGCCGCCACAGGAGCTGAAGGCAACGCAGGACGGGCACGCCGCGTCTTACCCACACCTATACCCGGCCGACATGCTTAAAGACGTTGCCGTGCCAGAGCGGGTTGGTGGGGACGCTTCCGATCCCGTCCTACCGCCTGCTCAGGAGCTCACGGGACCAGGCGAACTGGCCATCAAAGAGGCCCCGAGTGGTGCCGACGACCCGGACCACCCGTACTTCCGCGATCGATCGACAGAAAAAGATGCGCGCACGGAACAGATGCGAGAGGCACGGGAACTGATGCGTTCAAACTGGCCGCCGGCGACCGAAGAAGAGGCCAACCAGTGGCTGAGCGCCAAGCGTCCAATGGGTATCTATCTGCAGGATATCGCCATGGCAATGAAGGCTAACAAGCTGCGACTGGGCGAACACATCTTCCTGCTTGATGAGCGCGTCAATCTCAAATTCCCCCTGGTGTTCGAGGGTCTCGGCGCCGACGTATATGAGCTGCGCACTGAATTGAGTGAGATCGGCTGGATTGAGCGCGACCCGTCCACACCGGCGCGAGTGAACGTCTCCATCACGCACCCGCGTACATCGCGCCCAGTGGAATGCATTCGCCTCAACGAGGACATGAGCCATGTCTTTCAGCTCGTCGCAGCGAGTGCGTTCGGCTCGCCTGTGGAGGAGGAGGAAGCTCCGTCGACACCGACCACCATCGGTCCGTATCTAACCGCCGACGACATCGGCAAATGGACGGCCATGTCCTTCGCTGGCACGGGCGACCCTGAACAGGCGGCGGTGCTACGAAACGCGGTCTATCGCTTCTTGAAGGATCGGCACGCGCCCACCGACGACACTCTGGCCAACCTGGTCGATCTGGACGAACGGCTTACCAAGGTCACCTTGACCGACTTCCTCGGCGCTCACCGCGGCATCAGCCGCACGGCCGTCCACAACAAGTGCGTAGACAAGGCAAACCCGCTGTTCGTCATAACCCAGTTCGCCAACGCCGCTGCGGCGCGCTGGGAGCTGCGGATCAATCCACTCTACAACGCCCAGCAGGACGCTGAGACGGCAACGCTAGTGCGCGATCGCATCTATAGGGAGAACAATCCGTGAGTGTCTTCAAGGACATCTACAGGTACGAGGATCCGTTCCGGACCATCTACGAGTTTTATGCCATCGCGGCATGGGCCGTCGCAGCCTTTCTGACGATCCTGGTGCAGGCCGTGAGCCCGTTCCCGCCAGGAATCTTCATTGTCGTGTCGGGACTGTGCCTTGCCATGGCAGGAGTCAGGGGCTTGAAAGCGAAAAAACTATGGTCTTTGCAGAAGAACCTGAGCGGTCAAACCCTATCTTTTATGACTCGGCAGGAGCTACGCGATATTTGCGCGTCCCATCCGCAAGAACTGTTCCTGGGCTTCGGCTTCACCTGGGCGCAAGACATGGCGCAGATGACACATCAAATCGAGCGCGCTGATCCCGCACGACTAACCTTCGACGACAGGAAACAGATGGGACAGCCGTGGATCCACGGCATTGGCATGATGAAGGAGGGACCAATTTTCCTGCCGCTAGACCATACCGCAGGCCACATTCTGCTGATCGGCACGACCCGCGCCGGCAAGTCCCGTACTTTGGATTCGATCATCGCCCAGGCAGTCGACCGCGGTGAATCCGTGATCATCTGGGACCCGAAGGGCGACAGGGGCCTGCGCGACTCAGCGCGTAATGCATGCGCGGATTCGAACCGACCTAACGACTTCATCTACTTCCACCCCGCGTTCCCAGAAAACTCAGCTCGTATTGACCCGCTGAAGAACTTCAACCGCGCCACCGAACTGGCCACCCGAGTTGCAGCACTGATTCCGTCCGAAACCGGTAATGATCCCTTCACCGCACATGCGATGGGCGTGCTGACCAACATTTGCGAAGGCATGCTGATGGTGCACAGCAAGCCGACTCTGGTTAAGCTGAAGCGCTATGTGGACTCCGGCGTAGAAACGCTGCTGCGCCAGGCCTGTGAGAAATACTTCACCACCGTCCATCCGGAATGGAGGGATGAGGTCAAACCATTCCTCGATAAGGCCAAGAAGAACGATAAGGCCATCTGCAACGTTTACGTCGAGTACTACCGTGACGTGATCCAGAAGAAGAAGCCGCATGCCGGCCTTGAAGGCCTTATGGGCACCTTCAGCCATGACGCATCGCACCAGCAGAAGATGTTGGCTTCGCTCGTTCCCGTGCTGACCATGCTCACCTCAGGCACGCTGGGTGGACTACTCTCCCCGGATCCGGACGATGTTGATGATGAGCGTCCTATCACCGACTTTGCGCGCATCATCGCGAACCGCCAAGTCTGTTACATCGGCCTGGACTCGTTATCAGACAACATGGTCGGCTCAGCAATCGGCTCCATGTTTGTTTCGGACATGACTGCGGTTTCGGGCGATCGCTACAACTTCAGTGAAGGTGCGGACACAAAGCCCGTCAACCTCATCATCGACGAGGCAGCAGAGCTGGTCAGCGACAAGATGATCCAGCTGCTGAATAAGGCGGGCGGTTCAAATCTTCGACTGATCATCGCCACGCAGACCTTCGGTGACTTTGCAGCGCGAGTGGGCTCGGCTGAGAAGGCACGAATGGTGTTGGGCAACCTGAATAATGTCATCGTCCTACGCACGATCGACGGCAACACGCAGGAGTACATTGCCGAGTCGCTGCCCAAGACATGGGTGCGCCACATCGAGTACGGAAAGGGCACCGATACCGGAACTGCCAAGGTAGGTGAGTTCGGATACCGCATCACCGAGTCGATAAAGGAAACCCAGGTGCCGCTGGTGGCGCCGGCGATGCTCGGCTGCCTGCCGAACCTTGAATTCTTCGGCCGCATATCCGGTGGCAAGCTGGTCAAGTGCCGGATTCCGCTGCTTGACTCCACGCCCACGCCACAGAAGGAGCGTGCGTAATGGCACATCGCATCGAGGAGGCACTCACCACCTGGAAATTCATCATCATCGGGTGCTTGTGCTACCTGGCGGCCATCGCCTTGTTCGCGTCTGAAGGCTATGTCAGCAAGATGCTGGAACGGGAGCGTCAACTCAACTATGGCGTGCTTGGGCCCGGCCCTGCAGGCCATGCTGAGTCACGCGCTTACGCCTGGTACAAAACGGGTTTCGTCGACAACGGTATGGTCCTCGGCACCCTCCGAATCGTGACGCCAGAGCAAGGTTCAGACACCACCAGCACAGCTGCCAATGCGGTGTCTCCAGCTTTGGAATACGTCGAAAGTCGTGTGAGGACGATGTGGCTACTGGTGTACCAGCTGCTGGTGCGGTTGTCGGTCACGGTGATGTGGTGGCCCTACGGGGTTCTGATCTTCATTCCGGTCATCATCGATGCCTTGACGCAGCGACGCATTGCGTCGACCAATTTCTCAACTCCATCTCCAACGATGCACATCATGGCTAAGTCGATGGTGTGGGTCTTCCTCATCGGGGCGGTGGCAATCATCTTCGCCCCGCTTCCGCTCAATCCCGCACTAACACCGCTATTGATCATGCTCGGTGCGAGTGCGTTTTGGCTGTCGATCACGATGTTCGCAAAGAGCGCCTGATACATGGAAGGAACCATGCAATACCTGACCGTTCGCGAAGTCTTCCACCGCTGGCTCAATAAGTACAACCACGACGCGCAGTCGGTGTCCCATGCGGCACGTCGAAAGGCCTTCTCCGCACTTGTAGATCCCACTTTGGGGAGCCACTTGTGTGGCACCTTGAAACAGGAGGATGCGCGGCGGACGCTGCGCGAAGGCGCGGCACTTCGCTCCCTAGATTCGGCCGCAGCCGCTTTTCACATGCTCAACCAGGCGATGGCCTGGGCTGACCTGTGGCCGGCGGAAGCTGTGGTGTATGAGCCGTTCATCGCTGGGACGTCACTTGAAATCCCTCTGTCGTCCTATCAGGTGGCCGCCCTGGTGACGAAGCTTCCGGTGAACTACAGGGTGGCCTGCCACATCATTCTGCTGACTGGCATCAAGCCTGCGACCCTGACATCGATAACGATGGGCGCTTTCATGAGCGCGTTCGAGGCGTCGATTGACACGGACAGCCCTGACCTGATCCATCCGGTGTACGTGGCCAACTCCCCCCAGCCCGTTTTCCTGACTAACCCCGTGCTGACCGCCATGAACAAGCACGTTAGCCGGTGCAAGGACGCGGAGCGCGTGTTTCAGA
Organism: Xanthomonas vesicatoria ATCC 35937; assembly: GCF_001908725.1. NCBI lineage: Bacteria > Pseudomonadati > Pseudomonadota > Gammaproteobacteria > Lysobacterales > Lysobacteraceae > Xanthomonas > Xanthomonas vesicatoria. The sequence continues at coordinate 95,272 of NZ_CP018726.1, forward strand.
TGGCACCAACCTCCATCGCGTCCACCTGGAACCGATATGCGGGCGATGCCCCTGTACTAGGTCGCTTCAAAGGCACCGCAGCAACGCACCTGTTGAAGCTTGGCGCCGATGCGCACGCGCTCTCTGCCAACCTCGGGGTAAGCTTGGCGTCCGCAGGAGCGCTCATGGAGCGTCTACGTCCCGCCAGCCAGAGCGTGCAGCAGGAAGCATTAGCGTGACCAGCCGTTTCTGAAAGCGCTACAGCGGAAAATTGATGGCGCTAGCTTTTGACAACTGCCATCAATCTACGAGACACCGAAAGCGGCGCAACTGCGCCAGCACAACACCGATCGTAAGGCGACCCAGCACTGCTGGTGTCACGAGTCACGCTTGATGCGACTGAGGCATGAAATAAGCGACTGGCTTTGGCGAAGGCGCACAGGGTCCGAACAGCTGCGCCAAAGGGAATGCCGGGCTCTGTGCTCGATGCCGGCGTTGGTGGTCGCCAAGGGTTCGACCTGGATGACGCCCTGGGCGGATCCGCCTCGCTGTCGCCTCGCCCGGCTGGGGGCAGGTTGGTTTACTTACCGCCGCTGCCCGGCCTTGCTCGATGTAGGCGCTGGCCAGCTCGACGGCTGACGGTATCGATTTGCAGGAGATCCACGTCGCCGACGCGGCCGGCAGCTGCAGCACCTAGTGCGATCGCTACGTTGTGGCCACCGCGACGGCGCTGGGCGCAGCCAGGGGCAGGTGGCGGTGCTCGATGCCGGCGCTGGCCAGCTGGTCGACCTGCATCTGCACCGGGAAAATCCACGGTGATTGAGTCAGGATCTAGACCACGGATCTGAGCTGCTAGGTGTTGCTCAGGTGCTACGCGGGTGAGCGGTAGTGCTAGCGACCGGTCCGGCATAGCCAGAATGCGCGGCAGCCCAGCGGTGCTTGTAGAGGCGCTGGATGCAATCACAGAGAACCTGGTTGCACCAACTTTGCAGCCTCACAAAGCTCTAACGCGGCAAGATCGAGCTTTGGTTGCCTCCGAGCTCAGACCTTCTGCACGATCACTAGATCAAGCCAGCTTCCGCCAGGAACTCGGATGGCTGCGCGTCGGAGTTACGTTGATAGCTGAGGAACAGATTGAGTTTGGCACGCGTCATTCCGACGTAGAACAGCCGTCGCTCTTCTTCGACTGGCGACTGATTGGAGGGGATGACGCCCTGCTCGCAGCCGACGATCCAGACGTGCTTGAATTCGAGTCCCTTGGAGGCGTGCAGGGTCATCAGACGCACTGCATCGGAATCTTCGTCTGTACCTTCTGCTTGGCGCTGGATGTGCTGCAGACGCTGCTTAAGAGTGCCTGAGAGGCGCGCTATGCTGCCCTCGCAAGACGCGAGTAGTCGATTGTTGCGTTCGATGGTGGCCCGACTGGCCTGAGCGCCGTACATGTTGCGGCTCATGAACATGTTGAGTCCTAGGAACACCCGATCCACACGACTTGGATCCTTGGCCATCTCCACCCACGTCGGCACCACGCTGGCCAGTCGTTTAACCATGGGTGAGTCCGACTCGTCTGGCTCGTTCAAGAAGCGCTGCAGAGCACCTGGGCGCGAGGCCATAACGCGGCTGGTAATACGCGTCAGATCGCTTTCATCAACGCCACCGCGGCGCAACAGTTGGTCAAAGCCGGCCATGTCGCCAGCGGCAAGTGATTTAAGCACTGATAGGAACAGGGCAGGGACTTCCAGTTCCCAGAATGGCGTGCGCCCGGACCGTGTGGAAGGGATTCCGCTCTCCTGCAGGATCTGCTCCACCTTCTCCAGCTGGCTGTTGGTTCGGGCCAGCACTGCCCAGTTGCCGTAGTCGCCATTGTCCAGAATGGCAGCAGTGAGCGCCGTGTTCTCGGCGCCACGATCAGGAAAGCGAAGCACGCGGACCTGTCCATGTGCCTTGTTTTCGGTGACCAAGTTTTTGTGCAGGCGCTCCGCGTTGTAGGCGATGAGTTTGGACGCCGGCGCGAGGATCTCGGCTGCACAGCGGTAAGTCGTGTCTAGATTCACCACCTGGGCATCAGTTAGCTGCTGGAACTCGGTCATGCATTTGTAGCCGCCAGCGAATCGGAAGCCAAAGATGGACTGATCGTCGTCGCCAACGACCGTGACCTTGGCGCCGTGCTTGATGTGCTCGGCGATCCACTTGAACTGGATGTCATCCGTGTCCTGGAACTCGTCAGCGAGCATGTAGTCAACTTTGTACGGCACAACGAAATCGGGGTGGCCAGCACCCTTGGCCATGCCGCGCGTAGCGAGCAGCAGCAGATCCGAGAAGTCGTGGAAGCCACGTTCGGCCATCAGTTCGCGGTAGCGGAGGTAGACCTCCTCAGCCATCTGATTCTGTGGTGAACCAAAAGAGTGATCGATGTGGGTTTTGAAGTATTCGACCTTCGAGGCGATCTCATCGAAGGGATAGATGTTGGTCTGCGTCACCACCTCGGAATAGGCGGATCGCATGATGGCGCCAGCGGCCTGCGCTTTAAGATTGACGCGCTTTCCAGATCGTTCGAGTTGCCGCTTAGCCAGGCTGTGAAAGGTGCCGCACACCAGTCGATCCCCTAGTTTGGGATTCTGCGATCGGATGCGCTCCTCCAATTCGCCGGCGGCGGCGGAGGTGAATGTCACGGCAAGTAGACGACTGGCCGGGTCGAGCTCGAGCAAATGGGACGCCCGGAACTTGAGGACCGTCGTCTTGCCCGAACCGGGGCACGCACAAATCATGGCGTGCCCCGAGGCCCGGACTGCTTGCTGCTGCCCAGGGTTAAGCATCAGACCGCTGCTAGACCGGCCTGGCCGGCATCACCCGAGGCGGCGTCATCGAGATCGTCCAGTTCGTCCTGCAGTTGCTCGACGGTGGCTACTGGTCGATCACCGGCATCGGTCGGCAGATCGCCTCGCGCCTTCAGCATCACGTAGGTGTGCTTCAGGGAGCGAATGAAGCGCTTGACGCGATTGCGCCACTGCGAGGTGATCGCAACGCGTTCGGCATTGAGCATGGCCGAATTGAAGGTAAGAGAATTGGTGATGTAGTAGAGCTCGTCCAGGTCTCTCAAGATGTTGAGGAGCATCACAGCGTACTTGCTGGACACCGGCACATCGACGGTCTTGGGTACGTAGCCACCACCAGAAAGGCTAACGCCTTTTTCTTTGGCCTTCTGCCGCATACGCTTCAGATCGTTGGCCAAGTCGGAAGCCAGAGCGCCGACAAGAGCCGACATCGAAAGCTCGGTTTCCTTGATGCGCTCGATGTTCTCGTTCTGATAGTGCGGAAGCACGAATTCGATGTTGTAGAACGATTCGTGTGCATGAGCGAAACCGACGTCGGCGAGCTTCACGACCTCCAGGCTGCGGAGCGTGACTGACAGACTCTCGCGATAGGCGCCGTCGGGAATGTCGAAGCCGGCGATGCCCTTCGGCGGCTTGCGGGGCGGAGCAGACGCGTTGGCTTTCTGGACTACTGCGACAGTTGAGACAGTTTCGGCGGCGGCAGCAGCAGTGCGAACCGCCGCGGGACGGGGGTTGTTGGGCTTTGGTGCAGGTGGCGCACCCGTCGGGGCGTCCTGCGAGGGCTGGACAACAGCATTCATGGGTATTCCTTCCTGTACGGCGGATGCCGTATAGCCATTCTTCAAGACCGACACTGCGCGGAATGTGCGTTTGAACGGGCGTTTTGCCCCTCCATTGCTGGGGTTCGTTGCATGCAAGAAATATTTTCGAAAACAAGTTTTCAATTGAGCAACTGCCCTTGACACTCCAGCCGAGCCACATCTAAGCTTTCACACAGCTTGGTTGTGTTCGACTTTTTAGTCTTACCAACCCGATGAGAGGTCCAGAGGCCCAACCCTCCAAAAATAAGGGGCCGAATCCATCCTTTGAGATGGTCTATTCAAGTCAGCTCGCTGACATTTTTACCGGCCTAGCGCCGACATCAGATCCACCAAGTGTGGATACCGCTAACAAGCGGTCACCCAGTCCAGTCACGCCTACCTTCAATCGTGTCGATTGTTGCTGTGCTTCGTGCTGGCCGCGTATCTGACGGCATGTGTTGTTCGCATCCCGATACGTGACTTTGTGTCTGCCTGCCCTCCCAGTTGGGGGTCAGTTGGGCACTGGTTTGCCTGCAATCCACTTTGGCCGACGCGACGTTGCGCTTTGCGCTTCGCCCGCCACTGTGTTTTGCATCCAAGCCTCCACAGGCTAATGACGATCTTTGATCGTGAAGTGCGCCCTGATCGGCGACGTCTGTGCAGTCTCTCTTATCCCACGGGGAACAAAAGTTCCCCGCCAGGGGTGTCTTTTTGTTCTCCGGGGGTGTTTCACACCTCCCGGCCAGTGCCACCGGGATTTCTATTTCATCCGGTTGGCACACCGGTGAGGAACTACCCATGAGCAAGAAGCCCCAAGCCATTCGCCTGTCCGCCAAGCGCCAGCAGAAAGACCGTACATGGTTGATCGTCGGTGTCATCTTTGCAGCAGTCCTGGTCCTGTTCTCTGTCATGCGTGTTACCGACAGTGACATGGCCCGTGCAGCGGCGATCCAGCAAGTGGAAATCGATACCGAATGTTCGGCTAAGAAGGTGCACCCCCTGGTTGCCTACGCCACTGGCGCAGGCATCGAGGAAAGCATCGACGCAGCAGTCAGCGGCGATATCTCCGGTTGCAATCGCTGATGTAGTGGATCTGCATCAACTCCATTGGCCCTACGGGGCCAGTGGAGTTCTAGGCGACTGACTTGCACCCCTATCCCGTTGCCGGACGCGGGTCTCCCACCGAATGCACTTCACAGAGGTGCATTCGGGGGACACCCGCCCCGTCAACTGGAGAAGATCATGAACAATGCTGATGTAAACGTCCTGATGGGACGCCTGCTCGACCGTGAACCGTTGGACAGCCACGCTGAACTGGAGCAGGGGTTGTCGAACCAAATGGACATGAACTCTCTCCGAGCCTTTGCGCGCGAAAATGGTTTGATCCGCAAGGCAGGTCTAGTGCCTGCACGCGTGGCGGCCGGAGCATGAGCAGGAGTTCGGCCTAGACACCCGGCAGGGCAACCCTGTCGGGTGTCCTTCCTCAAGCGCTCTAGTGAGCATTTGAGGAAGGACACCATGGTGTTCTCTCGGTTGCGTGGCCCTGCCACACAAAAACTGGGGTTCTTTCCCCCTTCAATTTCAGAACCGTTTTGGTTCGCACCCTTGGGTGTCTATGCAACCGTGAGAGATCATCATCATGAGTATCAACAATGTCGTTGTATCAGGTCGTCTAACAAAAGACGCTCAGATTGTGGAATCAGATGACAGGCCAGGTCGTTTCGACGTCGAGTTCGTTATCGCGATAAACCACAAGCGTAACGCTGCCAGTATCAGTGAAAAAACTACTTTCCTCACCGTCACGATGAACACGACGGAAAAGGGTGCAGTGTTTTTCTCCCGCAGTCTGTACAAGGGGAGGGCCGTGCTTGTAGTTGGTGGGATCTGCAGTCGTACTTCTCTTGCGCCTGGAAAGAGCAGTCCCTCGATTTACCTGGAGGCTGCCTCGATCGAGGCGATGGGCGATGAGCGACCGGCAGCCCAATCCATGCAGTGTGGCCCCGAAGGTATGATCGAGTCTGAGCCTCCAATGGAGGAACGGACCCCGGTCAAACCCGCTCCGCGGGTATTAGCAGTGCAACGTCCAGGCGCCCAACCACCGCCTGAGTCTTCAACACCTGCTCCTACGCACCAGTACGCGTCGCCCGGCCAAAGCCATGGCTACACAAGTGACGCTGCCGCCCTCTACAGGGATAAAGGGATGAGCTCTGCCGAAGCCGGCGGCTCAGTGGACCTGAACCTGTGCCGGTGGTAACCAGAACCTAGCCTTCAACACCCATCCCTGGGTTCGATTCAACCCAGGAGGGTCGCGCGCATGCGTGCCTGGGTTGTGGAGATAAATCATGTCTGCAAAGTATCAAGTCACCGACGGTCCTTTCAGTGGAACATTGCTGGACAGGTCCCGGCTTCAGCCGTGGCGTTACGCAAATGGAGATCCCGTAGTCATAAATGGGAAGGAAATGAGCGAATGGACCCCGGACTACCTCACGCCGATCTTTTTGAGGGTTTTCGACCCCCAACTGGGCTGGTCCGTCACAACGGACATGGTTGTCCTCAAGGGTCTAAAGCTGCCCGACTATGCCAACCCTCTAGTGGAGAACGGCGTCACCGTGAAGACCAGCTTCGGTGGAGACGTGCCGTCGATGCTGCAGGTCGTCAAGGTCACTGCAACTCTGTCTGACCCTGAAGGAAAGGTCATCCACGCGGTCTCCATCCTGCAGGGCATCCACAACATCAACTCAACGGACCTCGGTTTGAAGAGAGCACTGCTGCAGCTGTATCGCGGAACAGGCCTTCCTAGCTCACCCGAGGGGCAAAACCCGGTTTTCGTTCCGCAGAAGCCTGAAGAGGCGGCAGCATCCACACCGGTCGCTTCTGTGTCGCAATCGGCTAACCAAGCTGCTGCTGCCCAGGCCGTGCTTCAGATCCGTCCGATTTCCCAGACGGCTTCGAGAGCGGAGGGCGACGATTCGGACGTTGGTGCTGACCAAATCTCCTCTTCGGAAGCTGAGTCCGCAATCGAGCAACCTACTTCGCAAGAAGTAGTGCAATCGGTGGAAGTAGATGCCAAGAGCAAGTCTTCCGAATCCGGCGCGTCTTCGCAGGTTAAAACTGCTGAGGCGGACGTGGCCACAGTCGACAACAGCAAGATCGATCCTCGCTTCCTTAACCAGCTCACGCACTTCGCAAAGCTGGCGGGGGAGGACGTTCGCCAACTGAACGACGACACGGACGCGAAGGCAGAGTTGGTACGAATGCGCCTTGTAGCTAATGGGAGGGGTTGATGCCATGCAGAAAACCCTATACCTGTCGTTCTCGTCTGACTCTACCTACCTAACCTGTCCGCGGCAGTACAAGCTGACGAAGATCGACCGACTCACCTGTATCCAGGAGAGCATGGCCACGATGTTCGGAAAGGTTGTGCACACGGCCATCCACCTGTACCTGAAGTCGGAGATAGACGGCGCACTGTTCACGGCTCCTGAGTTTTTTGAGCAGGAGTTCGTGCGCAGAGCATCGGCGACCAACCTTCGGCTTCCTGCCAACTGGTCCATCCAGGACTTCATCGACTGCGGTAGGTTGATGATGAAAAGGTTCGACGAGTTCTGGAAGCAAGGCGAGTATGAAGTGGTCCTTGATGCCAAGGGTGAGCCGATCCTTGAACGCGAGTTCAAGATCGGTCTGCCTGAGAATATTGAGTACACCGCTATCATCGACGTCATCCTGCGCCGTAAGCGTGATGGTTGGATATTCGTCTGCGACTGGAAGACACCGGCTCAGGCTTCGTTTGAGGGCTTTGCACTACTATCTGAGCAGCTAACCGGCTATCAAGTAGTGGTTGAAGCGTTCATGGCGGAAATGGGTCTTGAGCGGCTCGACGGCACCATGTTCGTTGAGCTACTGAAGCGCAAGGTGCCCGTCAAGCGCGGTGCAACTGGTCCGATGGTCGAAAAGCCTTGTGTTGTGCGGATGCGTAGTGAGGAAGAAAAGCTGGAGTGGATGCAATCTCGGCTTGAAACTGGCCGGAACATCAGGGCAGGGAAGTTTCCAAAAAGGCCACTCAGTGCGTTTTCCTCTCCATGTACTCTCTGTGATATGCGTAACCTATGCATGGTCGGATCGATGGATGGTCTTGTTGTTCGAGAACCATTCCAACGACGTGCAGCATAGAACTAAAAAGTCGTAGTCGGAGAAGTACAAGACGACTGTGAAGAAAACTTGTTTTTGTCAGTGTGCCGGGATTCGCTTATGCGATCCCGGTTTTTTTCCGAAAACCGGTTGACACATCAACTGCGCACCCTTAAATTTGATGTGCATCGACACGCCGGTCTGGGCGCCGCTAAAGCCCCATTATTCAGGTCTCCGACCTTTCAACAGCGCCCGTTCTGGGCAAACGTCCCTGTTCATTCCAGTGCCCTTCCCACGGCGGGATTGCGTGTGCGCTTTTCATCGAGCGTAGAGGCAATCCAAGTCAATCGGGATCGTGGGCTTCGTCGCCCTAGTCGATTTTGTCAGCTGGTCTGACAGCTCCGTGAAGCTCAAATCACGACATCAATCCCGGTCGGGACGAACTCCCGACTCTGGGGCTTCGTCTTAGCCGGTTCATCGACAAGACGGAGACACCATGAAAGATCGCAAGCACAAGCGCCAGAAGCGGCGTAACAGTCAGGGCAGCCACGATATACAGCCCCAGTTGTTCAGTATCACGGTGACGGACTCGGATATCGAGGTAAGTCATCGCTACACTCGGGACGGAATGCTTGACCTTCTGATCAGCTCTCGCAAGAAGCAGGGCCGATTCTCCAAGGATGCATTTCGTATCAGGCGGCCTGGCAAGGATCGTAAGAAGACCTTGCAGTACAGGCTTCAAATGCGGACCCGCGAGACTGAGCGCGTCGTCGAGTATGTCTCCAAGCCTGCTTGTTCTCGCTACAGCGAGGCGCGCGTCAGGGGAAACGACACGGAATTTAGTCGCGAGGAGATCATCATCATCCACCAGAAAATGCTGACAGCCTTCCAAGAGGCCTTCCAGCAGAACTGGGCAACCAACAACGCCCGCTTGATTGAGTTGGTTGTTTGGATGACCGCAAGCCGACCGAACGACCCGTTCTCTTACGAGACGTGTTGCTACGTCAGCAACGTCGATCCGGATATTGTCAGGGATGCAATCCTGAAACAGGTTCGGGCTCGGTACAAGCATGAGCGACTCCATTACGACGTGTTCCGCCAGTCAGTATTGGCAGCGGAACGTGGCGATGCGGATGCGCTGATGTGGCTCTACAGCACGGACGAATCGGAGTTCTCCTTCCTGGGGCTCTGCAAGATGTTCGACTTCGAGCCGAAAGCTGGACGTTCCACGATTCGCGTGCCCTCAGGCATCGCGAGCCAGGTCGCATAACTACAACTAACCCTACTGGGGAGAATTCTCCCCGACGGGCGGACTCCCCTTTTCCACACTGGAGTCCACCATGTACAACTCTAATCTCGAAGCTATCACTATCCCCGCGAACGACCCGTTCGCCGATACCAACGCATTGGCAGCCTCACCCCTGGACTACAGGGTCGCGGTCAGCAAAATGCAGGCAATCGGTCTGACCATCGGCGACGCTGACACAATTGTCGGAGTGGGTACGAAGAACCACACGTACCTATCGGCATTGAACCCCTACTTTCACTTCGACAACATCGAGTTCGACCGCCTGTTCTCTATGGCTTTGGCTCGTGAGTGGTCGCGTGATGACGCGGAGCCGCGTCGAGGGTTGCTGGTCAGCGGGGATAGCGGCACCGGTAAGACCACACACATTCGCCAACGGCTTGCCATCCAAGGCATACCGTGCATCGAGGTTACGATGCGGGCGGATATGGAGCCTACCGACCTGCTGTACACGCGTTCTATTGTTGGTGGTGACACCATCATCGAATACGGTGCCGGTGCTCTGGCTGCTAAGCACGGAATCCCATTGGTCATCAACGAGATCGACGCGGCCAAGCCCAGCACATTGCTGGGTTTGAACGAGTTCTTCGATACCGGCACGGTGGTCATTACGGAAACCGGCGAAGTCATCCACGCCAAGCGCGGATTCCAAGTCCACGCTACCTGCAACTCTAAGTTCCTGGACGATCCCACGGATGCCTTCGCGGGTACCCGCGGCCAGAACGCCAGCGTGCTGCGTCGCTTCTTCAGCATGGTGTACGACTCCCCAACGGCGGACCAGGAGGCTGATTTCATCCAGTCCCTGTATCCGGATCTCGATGCCGGCGTCGTCAAGAAGAAGGCCACGTTTGTCGTGGCACTGCGCGATGCGGGCAAGACGCCCACCAAGATCGGCAATCAGAACGTTCAGCTGTCTCGTACTTTCTGTCGCTCGATGGTGATCGACTGGCTGTACCTGGAATCGACCTTCGGCTACATGCTGAACCGTGGCGTTTCACCCGGGCTGTACGCCCTAGGCCCGGTCCTGACCAACTTGATGCCAGATCATGAAAAGGAAGCCGTAAAGGCCCTCTACGAAACGATCCTCGTATAAGGGGTAGCACATGGCCCCGATCATCCTCCGCAAGCGGGAGGCCGACGGCACATTCAAAAGTGTCGAGGTCTCCAAAAATAATGTCGGTATTACCATCACAACTACCAAGCCCGGAAAGAGGCCCAAGACGGACGTCGAGGGTTTCGGTGCACTAAAAGTCCCCGAGCAGGACCGGATCAACGAGATCGTTGGCTCGTACCTTGCTCAGGGATACTTCTCGGAAATGCTCGATGCAGCCCAGGAACCGCTTGATTTTTACACAGCCCAGTTCCTCGACATGGACGCAGTCCACGCCTTCCTTATCGATGTCCGCCAGTCGGGCGTGGTAGTGAAGGACGTGCCGGGGCCTTCAGGCCTCGACCTTGAGTTCGACGGATTTATTGCAGCCGTCAAGAACAACTTCAAGGGCGTCCAAGTCACCACGTATGTGCCACAGCGGCAAAGGCACCAGGCTGTCCCGGTGTTTTTCGCGATGTCTGCATGCGCTGTTGATGTAGCTGCTACCGACGCTGACGCCAATGCCTTCGATGTCAAGGAAGCTTTCCGCCTTGTACATCGAACTGGAAAGGTGCCGGTGGAAGCCATTTCCCTGCTGTGCCACCTCGATTTGATTGCGAAGCCACTTCCTCCGCCAGCGCCAAGGGCAGGGAGGGTTGCGTTCTCAATGTCGCTCTGACCACCAACAGACCCCTCTCCGAGGGGTCTTTCTCCTGCCTCCGCCGGCGACAGCAGAAAGACCCTTTTGAGCCCCTGGCTCTTACGTCCACAGGCCACGTTAGCCTGCTCAACTACCCGACCGGGACAGTAATGTCCCCTGGGGACTTTATCTGTTCAGTCGGGACCAACATCCCGCCTGCGCATCGGGATGTCATCTCTCTTGTGGGTCGCGCACCCGGAAGATTCCCATGACCATCTCAATCAAAGACTCGCCCATCAGTAAGCTCGTGATGTTTTCACCCCAGGTTTCGATCTGGTCGGGAACCCTCAAGATCGACCGCGATCTGGACTACAAGGACATTGCATCCACCCTTCCGCCGCAGCAGTTCGCATCGGATGGCCGTAAGAACCTGGTGGACCAAAAGTACCTGGCAGGACCGCGGAAACTGCGTAAGCGCCTTGAGCGCTTGCTGAAGACCGAGGGTTTTTCACTGATCGGTGACTGCGTGGCAGTGAATGAGGATCGTGCTGTAACGGTACTCAACGAACTGCCGAAGCTGGAAGCAGAGTTCATTGCTGAGGTCGATTCATTCATCGCTTTCTTGCAGTCCGCTTATATGGAGCAGGTCGATAAAGCGCCTGTCGAATGGAAGGAACTCCTTATGAAGGGGCGCCTTACCGCCGATGAAGTGCGTAAGCGCTTTGCCTTCAAGGTGGGCGTCTTCAAAATCACCGCCCCTGCTGAGAACGATGCAGATCCCATCAATGCGCACTTCGCCAACACCATCATGGTGAATGCGACGCCGCGGCTGATGGAAGACGTAGCGGCCGAGGCTCGGGACATCTTCTTCAATTCGTTCATGGTTCCGGTGGAGCCCAGCAACCCGAAAGGGAAGCGTCGGTTCAAGGATTCAGTCACTCAGGCGACCGTCAAGCAAGTCACCCGACTTGTGGAAAAGCTGAGTGACTACTCCTTCTTGGATGCTCGCGTGTATCCGACCGTCACTTCTCTGCGCGTCATCCTTTCCAGTCTTCCGTTCACCGGTCCGCTCAATGCACAGCAGACCAGCACCTGCTCTACGGTGCTGCGTCAGCTGATGGATCCGGAAACGACACTTGGAATTGGCGAGGCTTTCGCGGCCAACCCCAACGCACCCCAGCTTCCCACTACCCCCGCCCAACCGACCCTTTTTGCAGGATCGACCACGGCGCAGCCTGCAACGTATTCCGACATCCCCTCGGTAGAGCCAGCCGTCATGGTGGCCAACCAGAGTCTGTCGCAATCACGCCGCCAGCTGTTCTCGCAAAACATCTGAGGTCACTACATGGACAAGAATCAATGCAGGACCATCCTTCGCACCGCCCTTACGGGCGGTGCGTTGGATCCCAAAAATGCAGTTCGCTCCGCAATGGCAACGCTGGGCGGCATGCCCATTGCACTGACGGGCCTGGCTTCGGCCACGGGATGCCAGGTGCATGTGGTTTACGGTGCAAGCGATTGCGGTTCCACTGACGGCAAGGTCATCAAACTGATGAACCTGCCGATTCCGGACAACAAGAACGACATCGACACGCTTTTGCTGATGTCGTCGCTTGCATACGGGCTGGGGTACCACGAACTGGGGCATGTATCAGAATCGGATTTCTCGGTTCTGGCGCATCTCAAGAGCGTGACCCCTTTGGTGGACTCGCTGTTTGGGATCATCGAAGACGTGCGCATGGAGAATGCGTTCATCGGAAAGTGGCCGAACACCCGAAAGTTCCTCGACAGTCTTACCCAATCGCTCTACCTGATGGATCGGTACACCCATGTGACGGCTGAAGCCACTCCCATGGGCGCACTCACCGGCTACCTGCTGTACCGGCTCTACTGCGACTATCGCGGGGACGTGGGCACGAAGGAGCTGGCCTTGGAGGCTTATGCGACTTGTGAGTCGAAGTTTTCCAAGGGGTTCATGACGCGTCTGGATGCAATGCTCCCGCAGCTGGACCAGCTCTCCTGTACCGCCGATTCGCTGACCATGGCCAGGAACATAGCCAAGTTCATCGAGAAGGCCAAGGAAGAGGTGGAGCAGCAGCGCCGGCCAAGCCAGCAACCCTCCGGGGCGGCTGACCAGATGGGACAGCAGGGGCAAGGCGATCACCTTCCGCAGGACGGACATGGTGCTTCTGAGGGCTCTGGCGATAGCCAGGACCAGCAGGATGCCCAGGACGACCAGCAGGGCGCCTCTGAAGGCTCTAGCAGTGACCAGGGTAAGAAGGGCGGCGCCAGTAAGGGCAAGAGCAACAGGCCTGACTTAGGGAACACGGGCAACGACGAAATCTGTCCCGGCGACGGGGCGGGTGGAGGCGATAACACGGTCTTGGCGGCACTCCAGTCCATTCTTGACCCTTCCAACACGGACAAGAGGGCCGGGGAACGATCAGATGCCATCAAGGATGCGCTGGCACAGGTGGTCAATCAGGTGGCACCCCGCTCGCGGGGTGAACTCAAGATCGACAGCCCAGCCATGCACGTCAACGTTTCTAACGTCACCACCTCCATCAATACGAATGCCAATCCGGATTGCGACATGGGTGCGGCCTTGGCTGTAACCAGTCCACTTCGACGCTCGTTCCGGCGGAACATGGAAGCCATTTCTGCAGCTGAAGTGAGCATCCACCGGCGCGGACGTCGAATGTCGACCTCACACATCCATCGTGTAGCTGTCGGCGATAGCCGGGTGTTCAAATCGGTCTCAGAAGAGATTGCACTGGACACCGCGGTCGTACTGGGCCTGGATGCATCCAGTTCGATGTCCGGAAGCAAGATCAAGCTAACGTGTGAGGCAGTCTATGCCTCGGCTGTGGCTCTGGAAGGAATTGAAGGCGTCACTTGTGGCGCGTTCACCTTCCCGCGCAACAACATCATCCTTCCATTCGGACGCAAGGCAAAGCATGTACCTGGTCATTTCCAGCTCCATGCATCTGGCGGCACGCCGATGGATGATGGTGTTTACCTGGGTATCCGGATGCTCCAAGCGCAGCGCAAGCCACGCAAGGTGATGATCCTGACTACCGACGGTGAACCCAATAGCGATCGCGTTGAATCCACCAAGGCAGCCGTTGAGTACGCCTTGAGCCTGGGTATCGAAGTTGCAGTGATGGGCACCTATGGTGCGCGTAACGTCTGCGGTTTCGAGAACTGGGTTGATCTGACCGACATATCGCAACTCCCCGAGGTTGTTACACAGTTGTTTGGCCGCAAGTTGATGCGAGCGGCTTGACACAGGACATCCCCAACCGGCCATCAGGCTGGTTGGGGAGACTCCTGGCCTGGAGAGTTCATGGGCAAGCCCCTAGCTTGCCGATGCACTTTCTGAGGCTCGCCTCACGAACGGGAATCGGCCCGCCAATACCGAATCAATCACACCTTTAGAACCACCTCAATACGCCCGAACCGGGCACTTCAAAACGCCTCAGAACACGCCATGCAACAGCGGCGTGCTGATCGCAATTGCCAAGCAAAAACCGCGTACCTAAGGAGCCGACATGAACCGCATTCGCACCGCAGAAGAAGAACAGGAATACCGGCGTAAGCAACAACACGAAACCAGACTGCTCAACGAAACACTGAAGGGCCGCTGGGACCAGGTGCTGCCGGGCCTCATTCCTGGCCTGGATCTGGCCGTGGAGAGAGGACACCAGCACCACATCACTTGCCCGTTTCACGGCGGTGTCAACGATTTCCGTATTTTTCAGGATTTCGCTGACACTGGCGGCGCCATTTGCTCTTGTGGCAAATGGACTGACGGATGGGCATTGTTGATGCACGCCCGCCGGTGCACCTTCTTCGAAGCCAAGAAGATGCTGGTGGAGGCGCTTGGTGGTCGCTTCGACGCGTCGAACCTTCCGGTCCGATACGTGAAGGCCAAGGATCCTGACGAAGTTGCGCGGAAGGATGCTTTCAACAAGAAGATCGTTCAGCAGATCTGGGGCGATGCATTACCCCTGACCGATGACCGTTCTGCACCCGTTCGGCGCTGGTTCTACAACCGGCAGCTGCACGAAGTGCGTGGGCCGCTTAATGTGCTTCGCTGTCATCCTGCCCTGGAATATTTCACCGAACGCAATGTGACGCATACAGGGCCGGCCATGGTGGCGATGATGACGGACATCAACGGACGTACCTGTGGCTTGCACCGCACATGGATCACCAATGATGGGCGGAAGGCGAACGTCGAATCTGTACGTCGGCTTACATCCTCCATCTCTACCCACCCCATCGAAGGCAGTGCCGTCAAGTTCGACACCGAGCCTCATCCCGTTTTGATGATCGGGGAGGGCATCGAGTCGTCCTTGGCTGCCCGCGCCATTGCTGGTTACCCTACCTGGTCCGCGCTCAACCAGAACCAGATGACGAAAGTAGAGGTTCCCGACTACGTGCAGGCCGTAATTGTGTGGGCTGATCGAGACCACAACGGAGTCGGCCAAACCGCAGCGGCCGAACTTGTTGCCCGCCTCCGAAAAGCAGGCAAGAAGGCTGTCTGCGTCATACCGCCGTTCGCTCCCGCCCCTGGCGAGAAGACGGTTGACTGGAACGACGTCCTCCGGTCCCTCGGACTTGAGGAAGCTCGCAAGCTTCCGATCGTGCTACAGGTTCTCGAACCATTGCGCGCTTCACTAAACTAATCCATCCAACCCCATCACCCCGGCGCTTTGACAGGCCGGGGTTCTACTATGGTTCCTATGTCACTCACTCCTCAGCAGAATTTGCTGCTCCTTGCTCTATTTGTAGCCATCCCCCTGATCGATTGGCTCTGGCGTGTCACGTGTCCGCTGATGGAATGGCTTTGGCGGGTTGCGTTCGACAAACGGGTACGCATGCGGTGGCCTTCCGATCAACAGATGATGGTCGTTGCTCTCTATGTTTTTTTGCTGTCGTGCGCACTACTAGTCACGCTAGGTGCTATCTCAGTTGCCAATCGCCTTAATCTGATCTACTCCTACTACCAATTACGATTGAATTTGTATCTGGTAACAGGTGCGCTGACAAGCAGCGTTCTTGGTGTCCTAGCAGCCATCCTTTGCCGGTACTTCACCCACGCGAAGCCGCGCCCCATGCATGCCAGCAATCATCATCACGCCAAGCAGCGATGGTATGCCTATCAGCTTGAGCATGTTGGACGCGATCAATATGCACTGCATTTCAACAAGGCCAATCGAATCCACATGCGGAGCAAGTGCGACGTTAGCCTCAAGGTTTACCCTTACATAGCCCTGACGGCAATTCTTGATCTGCTTGGCCCAGGTAAGACGCTGTTTCTGACAACGCCGAACGCCGATCTATACTGGGCAGTGAAGCGACAGCGGTCGACGTTGGAATCCGCTCATCCTCAGATTAGGGTCAAACCCTACGCCACGCCGCTGAACTGCATCATCGGTGCTTACGGAAGCTGGACATACAAGTGGGGCATTCCTCTAGGGAAAGCCGTCATTAGCCGCGGTTACACCATCAACACCTAAAAGAAAAACCCCGGCCATCTGCCGGGGTTTTTTTGTGCCTGTTGATTCTGAGTCATCGTGTCGTGAGTGTTCGCACCTCAGCCGGATAGCAGAGTTGGTCCTTCAGGCAGCCCTGCATCTTGAGCCGTAGCCGCACCCTAGAGGCCTGGTCAGTCGACATGCCGCGAACGACAACGCGGCTACCGGCATCAAGCACCTCCTCACGCCCAGCGACCGGATCATCAATCACCTTGGTGCCGCCGATCTGGTAGCTTGTCAGCTGAAAACCCTCCGTGTCGATAATCGACAAGCGGTCACGATAGAGGTAGTACCCCTCCGGAATCTGGAACGAGATGACTAAGGTGTTCGCGTCGTAGGCCGAGAGGGTCGGGCGGAAGGCCTGGGCGGCCGAAAGGGGCTCGTCGTAGGCAGCCAGGGCGAGGGGCGCGCTGGCCAGCATCGCGAGGAGGAGGGCAATGCGTTGCATGCGTGTGTGAGTATACGAAGAAGGTCCCATCACGGTAGCAGCGGCAATCAGCGCCCGAAACCAAGGTTGGGGGGGCTTTCAATGCTCCCCCAAACCCACTTTGGCGACACTCCCAAATGGCCTAGTCTGAACACATGAGCCGACGATTCACGGACGAACAGATTGCCGTAGCAAACCACGTCACCGGGCACGCACTGGTGTCTGCGGTTGCCGGCGCCGGGAAGACCACCACCTTGGTGGAGCGCTGCCGGCGGCTGATCGCCACCGGCATTCCTGAAAGCCAGATTCTCTGCCTGCAGTACAACAAGGAAGCCCAGCTTGATTTCAGCAGCCGCCTGACCAGGCGCATGGGCACTTCCGTCATCCCCCACGTCAAGACGTACCATGCGTTCTGCTTGGCAATGTGGAAGCAGCTTGAGCAGCAGGGCCATGTCGGCAGGACCCTTCAGCCAAAGGATTCAGCCTCGGCTGAAGACGCGATGATGCGGCAAGCCCTGAAAGACCAAGCGGGCAAGGGCGTCTACGTCTCCCAGGAGCAGTTCGAGATGCTGAACTCGCTCAAGACTCTGACTAAGAGCTGCTTTGACACACCCGGTACTGTTTACGATCGCACCGACATGCCATACGAGGCCCGTACGTTGATTGTGGGTGCGTATATCAGGTTCGAGAATGAGCGTCTCCGCAGGCGCCTGCGTTTCTTCGATGACCAAATCTACGACACTGCCGTGACGTTGCGCGGTAACCCTGAGCTGTGGAGCCTGTTCCGCGGACGCTACCAGCAAATCCAGGTGGACGAGTTCCAGGACATCTCAGAAGTTCAGATGAGCATCCTCGAAGGAATCACAGGTCCGGACACGACCGTGGTGGTGGTCGGCGATGCCGATCAGGCGATCTACTCTTGGCGCGGCAGCAAGGTTGCTTACATCGTGCACGAATTCGCCGCGCGTTTTACTCCGTGCACTCGCTTCGCTATGTCACGAACCTTCCGATTCGGTGACGAATTGGCGCTGTTCGCCAATCATATCGTGGTCAACAACAAAGAGCGCGACGACAAGATCAGTATTGCTGAGGAAGGCAATCCCAACACGCTGGTCGAACTGACATACCCGGTGAAGGGGCGCAACGCCTTCATCATCAACTTGTTGCAGGAGCGCATGGCCAACGGTTCGCTGAGCGATGCCGCCATGTTGTGCCGCAACTATAGTCATTCGGTCCCTCTGCAGATGGAGATGCTGATGTCCGGCATCCCCTTCTTCGTCTATGGCCGTGAAGCAACGCTCTACAATCCTGAGATTGGCTGCTTGGTGGGCGCCATGGCAATGGCCGCCGACCATTGGCCTTTCCCTACGCGAAGCATTCCGCGGTTCATTCAGGCCATGATGGTCGCTCCTACGGTGTTTGTGTCGAATGCCGTGACCCAGATGCTCACCGTCAACGCGATGGAGGTCTTCGAAGATCAAGGCTCGCAGGCAGTGGGGAAGGGCATGCTGCAGGCCGTGAAGCAAATTGCTTCGATCGTCACGCAGCACGAAATGGAGCGCTTGAAAACGGGCCTGCCAATGCTGAAGGACCGGGCAAGCTTCATGGAGATGCTCTGTGCCGGTGGCATGCGGTCATTGCGCCCTGGCCAAGTGATCGACACCTACATCCAGTACACCAACCTGATCGACTCTCTGCTCAAGCACTCACGCACTCGCGAAGATGGCGAGGAGAAGGTCCGGAATGTACAGGCGATGCGAGCTGCCGCTGAGGGCTTCGAGACGCTGACCGCGTTCTTGGATGAACTGGGACCAATGGCCGCTCACGAAAAGGACAAGCCGCCCAAGCATCCACACGTGCGCATTCAATCAGTCCATTCAAGCAAGGGTGCCGAGTTCCCACTGGTTATCCTTCCCAGCTGGAACGCCGGCGTCGTTCCAGCTAACTCGCCCCTGGACGCGGAGGAGGAGCGCCGGCTCGCCTACGTTGCCGTGACCCGTGCCAAGCACCACCTGGTGATCCAGCACGCAGAGGATCCGATGCTCACCGGCTGGATCGAGCAATACGAGGACTTTCCCCCCGCCAACGACGGCATTCGCCGCGCCAGTCCCTACCTGTTTGAGGGCGAGCTTGGGATCTCGATGCGTGTAGCCGAGGCGGTGCGCGACGGTGTGCAGGACTGCATCACCCTCCGAAGCCCGCGTGTCGCCCAACGCTACATCGAGGCAAAGGGGATGGCAGGCCTGATTCGCATCGAAACTCTTCCTCACCTGGCGGCCCTCAGCGCAGGTAGGCCACTCACCGACATTTCCGCCCTTGCCCCGGGCGCTCAAATCTGGAGCCGCGGCCGAGGCACCTGCGAAGTGATCGGTCGCGTGGGGACATCTCCTGCGTTCCACATCCGACTGGCCGATGGCAGCACGGCGTACGAAGTGCTTACCGAGGGTGGCGACTGGATGGTGCTTTAAGACTTTAACTGTGCCGCTTAATTTCTCCCCCAAACTCATTTCCGAGTGATCGTGCTCGCTGGTACAAATGAAGTGAACAGCAGCTCCTTACACTGATCGCAGGCTGTGCGATTAGAAGATGAAAGGATGTGCTGGGAAACTTTTGCCAGGGATCAGCACATGAGCAACCTCGTCCGTCCGCAAGTCTTCAATGGCCTCTTGGAGAAGGCCGGTCTCGCCCAGCTTGACCCGGGTGAAATCTCAGTTCTGTTCTCCAGCATTCCGCCGCAGTATGGCCAGAGCCTGGTCGCTGGACTGCAGCAAAAAGACGCTACGTCGACCAGTCAGATCCGTGCATGGTCGCTTGCCCTGAAGCTGCACAGCCGCATCATCAAGTCGATCTCCAATACCATCTCGTTGTCGGACGTGTATGCCACCTGCAAGCTGAAGGGAGCGAAGCTGGTTGGCGACCTGCTAGCCAGCGTTGAGGCAGGTGATGCCAACGCCACCGAGTTCCTGACCGCCCACCTGCGCGACGGCTTCAAAGCAGTTCGTGCCCAGGGGCTGCCCGCACTTCTTGGCCTGTCGAGTGCGGCGGCACCTTCCGCAGGCCACCAGCAGGAACAGCGACAGAGTGCGCCGAGCAACAGCGGCATCAACTCCATGCCGCCTCCGGGCGATGATGCCGATACGACCTCGGACTTGGAGCATGCCAGGCAACAGCATCGGCCGGCGCCGCAGCAGGAGCGCCACCAGCACCATGTGCAGCCGCAACGCCATAACCAGCAGCAGAATGGTGGCCAGCAGCGCCAGCACCAGCCGCCTCCGCGATCGGATAATCGCAGCCAGAGCCAACAGGCCCGCGACTACGAGGACCGCCGCGTGGTTAGTCATCCCACACGTGATCGCCAGCAGCAGGGCAGCTCTGGCGGCCCGCGCGTACCGGAGGAGTCTAAGTACGACCAGAAAGCCTGCTTTGGACGGGACACAGCAATCCAGTTCGAGCGCTGCGTCAACAACCAGAACACGAATTACACGGTCAACATCGCCATCGCAAAGGCGAACGGACAGTCCACGCGCGGCGGCATGAACTGGGACGGCAAGATCACCCTGATGTGCGTGCCAAAGGAAGTGCAGCTCATCACGGCAGTCCTGCGAGGGTTCCTGCCAAAAGCACGATTTGCTGGCCACGGCGCCAACAACGAAAAGTGGATCGAAGTGCAGGAAACGGCGGACCAGTATGCCGGCGCCATTCGCTTCACGATCGCGCAAGGGAAAGACATCCGCAACGTCAACGTTGGACCGGACGATGTGGGCGAAGTTCTGGCCATGTTCTACCGGACGTGCAAGGACCAGCTCAAGGAAAAGGACGGCTACTTAGTTGACCAGGCCATCCGTCGCGCCGCCGACTTGCACACCAAGTCGCAAGCTGCGAAGGAAGCCCGCGGCGGCGCCGGCGGTGGCCAGCGCCCGCAGGGGAGCGGTTACGGGCAGCAGCGCCGCACGGGCTAAGGCGTCAGGAGGCGGGGCAGGGACGCCCCCGATTCAATGCCCGCCCAACCCGGCTTACGAACGCAAAGCCGGCTCGCCAGAATTGAGCAATTCCTTACACACTGCCCATATGCGTTCCAAGAAACCCATACAACGGCGGACCAAGAATCCGCTGCTAGCCCAGCGACGAGTCGGCCTCAAGTCAGGCGCGATGCCGACGTCCGCGCCAACAAACCTACCGCAGATTCCGGAGTCGGTCGTCTTGGACCTACTCAGGCTGGAGGATTCGGTCGACGCTCTCGATCGGATCTACCAAAGCGTGCTCTCGGCGATCGAGCGGCAGGCCCGCGACGCAATCTCGGTGAACGAGAACCTATCCGAAGTCTTCGCTCAGGGAGCTTCAGTATCAAACGGAGCCCCGTTGCTGGATTGGAGCGCCGAACGTGCCGTTTCCCCACACGATGCGTTCCGTCAGCTCGCAGAGCGCCTAATGACAGCACTGAGGCCGATTTTGGACCCGTCTGGATCTCTCAACACAGTTCCATACAACGACCTCATCGAATGGCCGGACATGCCCACAGTCGGCCGCTCAAACGAGCGTCTACTTGCGACGCTGGACTACGCACGCTCACGCAGCCTGCGGACCTTCTTTGACGAAGTGAAGGCTCGTTTTCAACCTGAGAAGGTCCCCGCCAATGCAGCGCTGCTGGCCACCAACGATCTTATGGCCGGATTCTGCGTCGATCAGCCGGACATCATCGTGCTGCCAGTCAAGCGCAGCTCCGGCGCAGCGCAGTTCGTCATCCGCCTGCTCAAGTCGCCGCTGACCATGCATATCAGCCGACAGAACCTCAACATCATTCTTCGCGTCAACGCAGCGATCGCCACTCTGGCGAGGTTGAATGGTCGGCACAAGCTGGCCACCACGATCAATGAGGGCAGTTCGGCAATGCTGCTCAGGCTGACGGCGCGCCAGAATCAATTCAGCGACCACGACAGGCACAACTTTGCCGATGACTTGATTGTTGTGATGCGGCCGGACCACCTGCAGTACCACGTGCCAGAAACGCTCTATGAAATGATCAAGGATGCATTTCACAGCAACTGTCCAAGCGTTCTCATAATGCAAACGTGACCCATGAAGAGAATCTTCCTACCTCCGATGCTTCTCGTTCTTTCTGCATGCGGGTCGCCCTACACCACCAATGACGACCTGGTAAGCAATCTGGCTTTGTCTGAAGGTCACAGCGAATGCATATCGACAAGACTGAAAGCAGTTCTCGATGCAGCCCGCGTGGTAGAGGTCATCCCACGCTTGCACAAGTGCACCGTCATAGGAAGAGCAAAGTCGTTTATGACAACCAGCACCAACCAGTGCCAGAGCCAAGAAACGTCTGTACATTTTGAACGTCTCTACAATAGAACATTGACCGATTCGCTCAATCAAGTCGGATGGATCTCAGACAGTGCCCCGACGAGGATCGCTCGTACCGTAAAGGGTGACTACGCAGTCTTCCTACCAGGAGATGTCGTAGCGAAAAGTCTTCCTGGCAACCAATGCGACCTATTCGAACTGAAGGTGCGTGCCGGTCTGTCGATGCATATCAAGTATGCTGCTGCAGTGAAAGCGCAAGGGGCTCATTAGCGTAAATTTACAGCTCGATATTGCTTCTGTTTGCCATAGCGCGGCCCGCTCTTCTCGATCGTTGCGCAGAGGCGATTCTCTCCGCAAGGCGCCAAGTCTGCTTGAGAGACTAGCTTCCAATAGCCAATCGAGGCGCGAAGCTGCACCAATTCGTTGCGTTTCTCGTTGATGATGCCCAACGCGAAAGCCACGGCCCCTAGGCCCAGGATGCCTGCTACGAGCATTGTGGCCGAGGCGATCCACATGCGCCGCGTGACCCTAGTCTCCAAAGTATGCTGCGCTTGCTTGTAGCGCTGCGTGGCCTGCTGCAGCGTCTGGTCAGCATTGACCATTTCTTCATTGAACCGCCTTGCTGCAGGCTCCAGCGTCTGGCCGAGCGCCTGATTGGTCAACTGGGTCAGCCTCGGCAGCGCGTTTTCCAGCACTCGATTCACCTTGTGATCGGCGCTACTCACCGCGTTTTGGAGCAACTGGAGTTGCTCCGCGACCACATCGCGCAACCGTTGTTCGCGCTGTTGCGTCGAAGACATCAGGGTCGCCAGTACCGTGATGGTCTCCTGCAACGACGCGTTCGATGCATTCAATTTCGTCATCATTTCCGCCATTGCGGCAGCGTCTTGCCTGTCCATGAGATCTCCTAAGCTCGGCTGGTCACGGAAGCGATTTTGACTAACCACCGCCTCCACCACCACCACCGCCCCCTCCTCCTCCCCCACCGCCGTCTCCACCGCCACCTCCACCGCCGCCCCCTTGGGGACCGCTCTGCATTGGCCCCTTGGCAAACTCGGGCAAAGTCATCACCATCACTGGCCCGCGGCTGGTGTTGATCTCTGCTGAGACATCCATCCCCAGCGTTTGACGTGTGGCGGCGTGTTCCTGGGCCTCCTGCTGGGCCTGCGCTTCCAGAAAGTCGTTGCCTCTCTTGATCAGCGCCTGGGTTGCTGCGCTGTTGGCCACCCGATTCAGCGCTTGCTCGATCGCGAGTTCGTTTTTGCTTTCCAGTGCATAGAGCACCTCGTCCACGTCCGGGTCGCCCGTGATGGATTTCCGCTGAGCATTTGACGAATCGTTTGGCGCATCCATTTCGGCTGGACCGGCGAAGCGCTGAGCTAGAGGTGGGAGGGACTTGGCTTGCGCAGCCGCTTCACGGGGAGAGCGGTGACCTTGTTCGTGCGCACTGAATGAATCAATGCTCCCACTCTCCTTGTCGCGCGCGCCGTCGCGAGCGAAGGGGTAGGGTTCTCCGCGCTCGCGATACTCCTTCCATTCCTGGTGAAAGCGTTCGTCTTCCCGATCGGCCAGCTCTATCTCCTGTTGCAGCTGTCGCAGCGAGCGCATGGTCTCTTCCAGGAACAGGGCACCGTCTGGATCTGCGGCGCTGTATTCCTGCGCCGGAGTCGATTGGGTGCGCAGGTCTCCCGCTTCCGCCAATCCTGCGGGCAAGCGACTCACAGCCCTGTCTTCCAAGGACTGCTCGTTTGCCTGCGCGAGGTGTGCTGCCGGCAGCAATGCCGCCCCATGATCAGCGAGCAAGGCGTTTGAAGGACGAGGTTGTTCTGCCTCGGCTTCTCGCTCAGGAGTGGTAGGCGCTGTGAACCGCGAGGCAGTCAACGGTTCTGCTGTCGCAGGCGTTGTTGTGGCCATGACGCGAACCGGCTCTGCACCCTGCTCAAGCGCCACGTCTTGTTGACGGACCGACGCTTGCTCTATCTCCGCTTGCTGCGTTTGCACATGGCGATGCAGCACTGGCGGCACTGCATCGGCCTGCGTGCTTTGCGCAGGGTGACTGTGGGTTTCAGAACCCTCGGATGGCGGCAATTGAAATCGCGCAGTGTCGCGGTTCTCCATTGCCTGTATTTCCAGCGCAGATTCAGCTTCTTGTTCTTGACGCGACTGCGCGTCGCCTGGACCAGGCGCCTGCGTCCGTGGGTCAGGCGTGGTGTGAGCCAGGTGTTCGCCTGCCTGTTGGCCCTGCGCCTCTGGATGCTGACGCGCCTGTTCCTGCTGCAACTCGGGCCGTGGTGTTTGTTGAGCCAGCGCGGCATCTTGAGCGTCCGGTTGAGGATCCGGTTGCGGCGAGGACTCCTGACGCTGGGCCTGCTGCTGTGCGAGTCCTTGAACTTGTTGCTGATGATCCTGTGCTTGCCGAGCCTGAGCTTCCTGGACCTCAACTTGCCTGGCTTCTTGAGCCTGGCGGTCTTGCTGCTCCCGCTGCTGGTTGTCCTCGGCTTGGCGCTCCTGCGCCTGACGTTGCTGGACATCCCTCTCCTCACGCTCCTGCAGCTCGCGCTGCTGGCTGGTCTGTGCTTGCTGCTCCTGCACTTGCCGCTCTTCTGACTGCCGATGCTGCTCGGCTTGGCGCTGACCTTCCAGCACCGCGTGGGCCTGGACTGTTTGTTCGCTCTGCGCCCGATCTTCGCGCTCAGGCTGTGCCTGCTGGAGGTGCTCACGCACCTGCGCGGCGTGCTGCTCTTGCGCAAGACGATCTTGCTGTTCGCGTTCTTGCCGCGCCTGTGCCGCTACAGAGGCTTGCATACGCGCCTGGATATCCAGCACCTGCTGCGGATTGGACGACTCGGAGGTCGAGGTGTTCGCCTCTGCCGTTCCCTCAGGCACGCGCCCAAGGGTTGGCGACTCTGGTCGATTGCCTTGCGCCTCAGTCAGCGCCTGCCGAATGTCCTCGCTGCTGGTCACAGCCACCACGCGAGTCACCCCGTCGCTGCCGCGCTGGAGGTGTGCGATGGGGCTGTCATAGCCGTATTGCCCCGACTCATTGCGCTGCAACTGCTGCATCGTCGGCCCGGTGATGCCGTTGGCCTCCATGGTTCGCTGCGAAGCCAGCGCCACGGCCTGCTGGGTCTGCGGGTTGACATTCAAATCAACGCCGGCAGCCCGGTAGCGGTGCAGCAGCTCGTTCTGCTCCATCTGCGCCGCCGTAGGCGCGGGAAGCGCCTCAATCGCCGCCAGGGCTTCCTGAGCGCGCTCCAGCGAGGCCTGGCGCATCTGGTTGGTGAGCTCCAGCTCCGCCGCCAGGTTGCCGGTCGCCAGCCCTTCCTTTCCAAGCCACTGCCCAGCCTCGTTGCGCTGGTAGGCTTGACCATCGTGGCCTTGAACCCGGTCCGGCTTGGCCTGCGCTGCTTGCACCGCCGCCGGCACCTCCACTCCATAGTCGCGGGCGCGCTGCGCGGCGTGGTTTTCCAGGTAGGTCGCTGCGATGGCCTCACGCCCGGTGGCGATGTTGCTCTCGATGCGCGCCAAGGCTTCCTGGTTGAGCTGTTGCGCGCGTTCCGGGGACGCGAGTTGGAGGGCGTAGCTGCCAATCTCATCGGTGCCGGACGCGGCGGTCCTGACTTGGCGCTCCCAAGTCTGACGCTCGGCATTCCGCTCCCAATTCTGGTTGTCCAATCCCACCTGGTCGCTTGCCCGTGCGGGGAGGTTGAACGGGTTCTGGGATGGCGGGGCGTTGCCCAACGCCAGCTCCACCGCCTTCGCGTTGGCCAGGGCGCCAAGTTCCTGGGATTTCTCGTAGCTGGCCACCACGGGCTGCTCGCCCGGGGTGCGGCGGCCATCCTGGGCAAGGTCGAAGGCCGCTTCGCGCTGCCAGTTGCGGCCGTTGAACTGCCACTCCACGTCCGCTTTGTCGGTCTGGTTGTAGATAGCGCGGTTGTCCAGCAAATCGGCGCCCTTGTCGAATGCCTTGCTCATCAACAGCGCATCGCCCACCACCAACGCCGCAGGCACGAAGCCGCTGCCGCCCAGCGCTGCTGCGGTGGACGCGCCACCGGCCCAGCCGCCGACATTGCGCGCCAAGGCATGGGTAACCTCAGACTGTGCGGCGGTTGCGTTGCCTTGTTCCAGCAGCTCGGCCGAACGGCGAGCGGTCAACACCGCATCTGCGCCAGTCGCCAGCAAGCCACCCGAACGCACCAGGGTGCTGGCCGAGGCATTGCCGAGCAACACTTCCATGGACGCGGCACCGCTTTGACCGCGAGGAACTCGCAAAGGTCTCGCAGCTTCCTCGCCCAAGGTGTTTTCCACTACAGCCACGCCACCGGGTGACAGTGTCAGCTTTCCACCGTGATAGGCCTCGGAGATAGCCGTGGACAACCCATGTCTTTGCAGGTCAATGTTGCCGCCCCCCAGCAATGGCAGCCCGGAGGTATGAAAATACTGCAACGTGGAAACGAGGCGAGATTCGGTGTGTGTGACCCCCGCCCACTGACGTGTAATAGCGCTGGCTTGACCATATGCTTTCAACTGCGCTGCATTTCGGGCAGCGTAGTTGTTTGGATCATCGAAGAATGCGTGAGTCGCAGCCCGGGTTTGGCTAATTGACTGCCCTATGGCGGTATTCGTGCGTAGGTCGCCATTGATAAGTGCCACCTGCGCGGTGTCACTCAATCGCTGAACCCTGAGAGCAATTCGGTCCAGCGCGTCCGAGTCCTTCGCCAACACTGCCGCCTGGCCATCCTTTGTGGCGGCCAATTCCTCCAGGGCATCCTTTAAACCAAGGCCATACTCCTTAACAGGCCGGCCATTGTGCGGCGTCATCCCAATGGCGTGAGCAAGCCCCTTGTCGTTGGGCAAATTGATCAGATTGGTAGCCGCGTCCTTGTTCAACCGACCAGAATCAACAAGTACCTGTAGCAGGGGATCACTCTTAAACGCGTTTTGCTCGATGGCGTGATGTGATTGAAAGAGAGTCTTTTCCGGCATGGCTTACGGGCTCCTGCCTTTAGGCCTTGTAGGTTCAGATGTCAGATGCGTCAATGAACGAGATGCCGCTCACTTCTGCTTTGTCAGATATGCCAGCCGCATGAACCTCGCTCTTAAAATCGTGATCGCAGAATACCGATGGATTGAACGGCAAGCGGAATACATGTGACTTCCCCAACACATCATGTCTGAATGCAAGGCTGGCTCCTCCACCCAAGGAGTAAAACTTTCCACGCACATAGTCGTCATCGACTTTGATCCTAAGTCTGGATGCTTCTTCGTCTAAGGCATCTAGCTCTCGAATGACGTCACACAGAAAATGACGTGGACCCTTGCTCCCGTCAATCAACCGGTAATCCACCTCGATGAACGCAAATGCACCCGGGTCACATGAGCACATGATGTCATGGAGTCGCTCGGATACTAGCCAGTAACCGCCAAACCCAGGCTCTAGATCACGGGGTTCGGGACCCCCGCTTGGGTCATAGGTCATCTGTGGCTGTTCGAGCAGTGAAGGAAATCCACCCGCCTCAGGACGCAAGATCACACGGGAGGGAGACAGCAGCTCGCGAAGGTTGTTGAACCTCACACCGCAGGGAGGCCTAGCACTCTCCATATCAGACACGAACATGTAGAACGCTTCGGGGGTGGGCTGATTAGGTACTGTTGATTGCATGCGTCTATCCCCATCGTTTTCGCGTCGGTGGTAACACAACGGTTGCACCTCAGTATAAACGCGTTGAACTGAAGCGCTCGCTGTAGCCTGGGGGCGGGTGGGGCAGCCATGCGAGCAAAGCCTGCAGCCGCTGTCCCTGGCAAAGGGGTAGGGTGCCGCACAACCGGCGATCGCCCAGCACGCAGGTGCACTGCATCGCGGTCGCAAGCCTTGCTGTAATCAACTTCTCGGGGTCTACGCATGTGCAATTGACGGCGACTCCGCGGCCTGGGGTGGGGGAGAGGACTTCTAGTGGTCTGGACCACCGATCTTCGCCCTTGACAGCAAAGAGGCGCTCTTTTAAATTTTTCCCTAGAACGCGCTCTGCGCATCTCCGTAGTGGCCGGTGCCACCCACGTAACACATACGCAACACTTATATCAATCCCCAGCGGGCGAACTAGATTTCGCCCATGGGCGAGGTCTGTTTGCCCCTTTTCGTTTGGAGCAAATCATGACCACTCTAGTCCAGGCCCGTCTCGACGGCGCTTTTCACAATCTTGTTATGCGTATCTACGCAAACGCTGAGGCGGCTAAGTCCAAGCTCTGCGGAACGCGCTGCGCAACCTCAGATCCTCAGCCAATCTTCAAGGGATTTACCTACGTTGCAAGTGCCCGCGTTGAGTACTGCGTAGCGCTACCGATGTACGACGATTATCCCTGGGTTGAGGAATGTTTCTACCACCATGCGCGTTACTTCCATCTGGATTTTCCGGCCATGGGCCTTGTCCAAGCCAGGGATCACATCGGTGCTACCTGGGAGACTGCTAGGGACAAGGTCGAATCGGTCTATTTTAAAGATGAAAAATACGCGGATGATGACTGGAGCGAGTTCGGTATCATCAAATCAATCAAGCTACTTGACACCTTCGGGAACGTGGTCGACACCATCTCTGGCAGGAGCTCGTGGATCCATGACCCGCAGATTATCGGTGACGTTAACTCGTTGAAGGAGCGCGTAGTTGCACTCAGGGCAGAAAGTGCTCTCGAGTATGGCTGGGACAACCACGACACCGCGCGTTCTCTACGTTCCATGGCTGATTCGATCGTCGATCAGATATCCATTATCGAATGTCGCAGTAGACTAGTGGCGTAACAGCCATGCTCGGCTGCAGCACATTTGCATCTCAGTTGTCACTCACCCAAAGCCCCTTCTAGCACAGCTAGCAGGGGCTTTTTTGTGGACTCCCCTCCTCCCAACAACGCTAGTGGAGGGCCGGCTAGCTCCCCACGTTGACCTGGAGTTGCCGGCCACCAGATCAGCGCTACGAAGGGGAAGGGCAAGGGCGGGAGTCGAGGTGCCAGCCATCGGTCAGGGGAACAATTGCTTGATGGGGTCCACTTGCAAATCATGCTCGGCATCATTGTCCAAAGTTGACTTGCTGATTACATGGTTCAAAATTTCATCGCCGCGTCTACGCAGTTCGGTATCGCTGAGATTGTCCATCTCGAACAGTTTGCCCGCGATTGCGTAGCTTAGGTTTTTAGCTCCGCTACCTCCGTAACCCCACCCAATTCCACCTGGATAATTGAACAAGTCGCGGCGCGTCGGCAGCAGCTCGGCCCGGCCGTCTTCAGCATGTCGATAGAGCGCGACACTGGCGCCCTCAACGATTCGCAGCAGGATGTGGCTCATTGGCATCTCGTCATCATAGGCATGGCGCCCGGAAGGGGCATTGTGCGCAGGGTCGCGGCAGCTTCTGCAAGTGGCGCGCGTAGCGGGCGAGGAATTGAACCTACCGGCAATGACGCGGCACGTGGCATCGGTGCACAGCACCACAAGGTACCTACGCGCGGTAATGCCCCCTTCTGGGCCGGTAGCAGGTCGGGCAGGGCATTCGCATCGGCTGCGACTGCGATGTGCACAGTGTGGTGAATGGGCCAACGCAAACGACCAACACTCGCACCGTGGCACTTCGGCCCACCTGGGATTTGCGACGCCTGCGGAAGCCGGTGCGGCACGATGGACCAGGCCGGTATGAGGGTCGGCAGGGAATCGTTACGTACAGGGCCAAATGCCACCTAAGCGATTGAAACGAAATGATAATTGTCTTGTCCCGATGGCGGATATCCCCGTCTATGGGGCCTGTTCAAGGACTTTCGCTGTATAGCTCAGCGGCGCCACTTCCCTTTCAAGATCCAAGTGATAGTCGCCGAAGCGATTGATGTGGCTGGTCCGGTAAGGCGACAGGCCGGCCAGAATCTCGGGCGTCAGTTCAATCCCCTCCTTCTGCATTACGGCCAAGGTCCGGCTCATGCGTTCCACGTTGTGGAGGATGATCATGTTGGCCACCAGCTGGCTGTACTTGATGATCTTGCGCTGCTCGTGTTGGACGTTCTCAGCAATGATCCCTTGGCTGCCAAAGAAGACCCACTTCACGAAGCCGTTGTATTCCTCGCTCTTGTTGGTCGCAGCATGGATCGTTTTGCGAATCTCGTTGTCATCGATGTAGCGCAGCAAGAACAGCGTTCGGACGGCCTTGCCAAGTTCCCGGAAGGCGAAGTACAGCTTGTTCTTCCGGCTGTAGGTGCCCAGCCGGCGCAGGATCGAGGACGCGGTGATCTTCCCCAATCGGATCGAGATCACTACCCGCAGCATGTCGTGGAGATGCGTCGCGATCAGTTGCCAGTCGATGCTGTCTCCGAACAGTGCCTGGATATTCTTATAGGTCCTGCCAGGTTCGGGCCGGAAGAATGTCAGATCCTTGATGTTTCGTATCCTGGGCATCAGCTGGATGCCCAGCATGTGGGCCAAACCGAAGACTGGGTAGCTTTGGGCCTGCGTGTCGCCATGGACGATCTCAGGCTGGATGTCGGAAGTGTTGGCCAGCAGGCCGTCGAGGATGTAGATGCCCTCGTGCACACCACAGGGAATGAAATGGCTGAACAGCGCCACGTATTTGTCGGACACATGGTAGTAGCCGATGCCGCCGTAGCCGCCGTAGCGGATGTGGTACTCCGACAGCAGGTTGTCCTCGTAGACGCTCCATTTGGTGCCATCTGCTGAGGCGCTTTTCCCGCTGCCCCAATAGCCCGGGAGGTCGAATTTATTGTAGGTATTGATGACCTCTACGATGGCCTTCTCAAGCACATCCTCGGTCACGTATTTCAGGTTCAGCCAAGCAACCTGGCGCCGGCTGAAGCCCTTGATCGACCGCGCCGTCTGCGTCGGCCCCAGGTTGCAGCCATAGCAAAATAGCGTGGTGATCACACGTCGGGGCAGATCTTCGACTTGGCTCTCGGTACCGGCGATCGGGCGGAAAAAACGGTGCAGATCCAGCCATTGGCTGGCGTCGATCAGGACATCGACGATGCTGGACTCCGGGAGCCGTTCGGCGATGAGGCGATCCACCGTGGCAATGGCACTTGAGACCTCAGCGCGTTGCCCCTTCCGCAGTACCAGGCGCCCTTCCAAGATGTCCGCATGCACATTCTCGGGGAAGCGCTCGTCAACTTCGTCGGCCAAGTCGGTCAGTTGTGCGCGCAACCCAGCCACGAACGACGCGGCGTCGGTGGGTAGACCTGACACCTGACCATAGGCTTCCAGTTCCTGGGCCAAGGTGGCTTCATCGACCAGCTGCTCGCGGTAGTCATCAAAGCGTTCGCTGCTGGGAATGAAGAGATCTCCGGACTTCAGCTCGTCTTTGACCTGCACCACCACGGCCAGCTCGAAGTACTTACGGTGCATCCAGCCGGCGCCGGCAGCGCTGGCACGCTTGCCAAACACATGCTGACGCCAGAGCTTGGACATCCAATCGAAGTCCTTTTCCGGGTCCAGGCCGAGGGATGCGACCTCGATCAGCTCACGGCGTTGGTTGCGCAGCGACAGCACCGCTGCGATCAACGGCTCCATGCCGGCATCGTGGCTGGTTGACCGCAGATTCATCAGCTCCAGCCCATTGAACAGCAGCGGCCTGACCGTGCCGTAGGGTTGCAGCATGAAAGGCAGATAGTTCTTCCCTGCGTATGCCATATGTTCTTCGCATTCGGCCAGCAAGGTCGACACTTCCGCTTCTAGACTGTTGTCGATGGCATCCACGCGCTGACTATCGCTGCCGTCGAGCTGATAGGCCTGCAGGATTTCCTTGAGCTGGCCGATCAGGAAGTCGGCCCGCTTGGCATGTTCGAGCTGGTAGGCCAGCAGTTTTTGCTGGGCCGTGTTTTCCAGCCCGCGCACCTGCTTGATGAATAGCTCGGCTGCGTCATCCAGCGTCTTGGCATGCTGGGCGCGAATGAAGATGGTGGCCAGCGCATAGCGCTTGTCCGGAGCCAATTCGGCCAGCTCGCTGGCGTCATAGGCCCGGGCCATTGCACGGAATTGCTTAAGCTTAGGGACCGGCACATCGATCGGGGGCAGCTGCTCAGCCAACTGCTGCAGCATGCGGATGTGCTGCAGATAGAACCGGACTTCCTTGTTGGTGGGCCGACCAGGCTCGCGCTTGAGCGATTGCCAGCCGGTGAACCTGGAGTTTTCCGGTGCGCGCAGCAAGTCGTCAATGAGCGTGCGCGTGGTAGGCGTCAGCGCGTGGCTGATGCTACGGTAGTAGCCCAGATTGACCCGCTCACGCGCGCCGATGGCGGCCAGTTCCAGGGTGCGGAAACCGGGCAGTTCGTAGCGATGGTGCACCAGCTCTTCGAGCAGGACGTTCACGATGTCCGGGATGGTGTGCTTGGCCTGGGCTGCTCCGGTGGCCACCGTGTCCAGCCAGGCCAAGCCTGATTTATCCAGGGGACGTACACCGATGAACTGCCGAAGCTGCGGGATATGCCGGCGCTGGCTACCGGAAGCGTCGTAACGTTCGAGCTGGTCGGTGTCCAATACGCGCCCGAGTCGGGCGGCCTTGGCGATGTGCTTCCGGATCCGCTCGGGTACGTCGGCCAACACCGTGAAGTAACCGAGGCGCTGGAAGAGCTTGAGATGAATCAGTACCGCCAGCTGCGGTCCCGGCTGGGTGGTCAGCTGCTTGGCGAATGCAATCTCAGCGGCGGTGGGGGTATAGATCTCCTCCAGTTCCTTGGCGGTGGGATCAGGCTTCAGTCGCGGGTAGGCGGTCTCGTGAAGGGTAGCCATTGGATCCGGAGGTTATGAGGGGATCAATCCCAGTGCCGGCCGTCGTCTGTATTGAGAGACGCTTCCAGGAAACACTGGTGCGTATCGGCCATGCGGTGCATGTCATCGAGCAACGTGGCCAGGATTTCATCCAGATCCCGATCGGGATCGGTGGGAACCGTCAACCGGTACTCGCTGCTGGCGGTGTTCAGCCGCACCGCTTGGAACGGGGCCAAGCAGATCTCTTCGATCCGGCCCCGGGCCTTAGCCGCGCCGCGACCCGCGCGGGCAAATGGGGTCAGTACCATGCGCAGGCGCAGCTGCAGTGCAGATTTGCCCTCGGGCGCCGGCAGCGCCATCGCCGGTACCGGCACGGTTGGACTTGGCAGGCTTGCTTCAATGCGGTCCCGTGCGAACGGGTCATGCCCGTCCAGGTAGCGCATGGCCGACTGCACATCGCGCCAGCCCACGTACTCCATCAGCGCCTTCATGTCCCAGCCCTGCTCGTTGGCCCAGCTGGCAAAGCCGCGGCGCAGGGAATGACTGCTGTGGAGCCCCGCATCGGCAAAGCCGGCACTGGTCAGCAACTCGCGCAGCAGGCGCACCAAGCTGTTGGGATGCAGGCCTTCGGCGCTCACCTGGCCCCATTGGCTGACCGCCCGAAATACCGGCCCTTCTTGCAGGTCGGCCGCCTGCAGCCACACCTGGGTCGCCTCCACCGGGCACAATCGCGACAACGCCGGCACCTTGTAGGTAACGCCGGCGGCCTGGCGATCGCCCTTGCTGCGCGGCAAGAAACAGGTCATCCCCTGTCCCGGCACCAGCGTGAGATGGGCCACGTCCAGGCGCAGCAGTTCATCGCCACGAAAGCCACGCCAGAATCCGAGCAGCACCAGCGCTCGGTCCCGTTGGTGGCGCAGCGCTGCCGCTCCGTCGCCCCGCGCGCGTGCCGCCGCGATCGCTGCGGCTAACCAGTCATCGAGCTCGACCAGCCGCCGAATCTGGAGCGGCGCGGCTTGCTTGACCTGGCCCGGGTGCAGGGTCTTGATGCCTTTGAGTACCTTGCGCACCAGCGGCGACCGGGTCGGGTCGACAAAGCCGTGGTCGCGGTGCCAGGAGGCAATGGCGGCCAGCCTGTGGCGAAGGGTGCTGGTGGCCAGGGTCTGCGCATACGCGGCCAGGTACCGGGCCACGCTGTCCGGTGTCGCTGGGAGGTGGCCTTGCCACTCGACTTCAAAGTGCCGCAGCGCCGACGCATAGCTGCGCACCGTGTTCTGGCGCGTGGCCGCATCGAGGTAGCGGTCCAGTTCGGTCACTGGCGCGTGGCCTCCACCGAGGCCGGCTGCCGCAGCGTTGACAGGATGGTGCATACAGCCCGCTGCCCGCCGTGGCAACTGGCAATCACCCGTTCCAGCTCGCTGGCCATGCGCTGCAGGTCGGCCATGCGCGCCCGCACGTCGGTCAGATGGCTGCGGGCCAGCCGATCCACGTCCCCGCACGAAAGCTCTTCATCGCCCGCCAACTGCAGCAGGCTGCGGACCTCCTCCAGGCTGAAGCCCAGGTCCCGGCCGCGCGCAATGAAGCGCAGTCGCTCGATGTCGGCCGGGCCATAGACCCGGTAGCCATTGCCCGAGCGCCCCGGGCGCGGCAGCAGGCCGATCCGCTCGTAATAGCGGATGGTCTCCAAATGGCACCCACTGGCGTCGGCAGCCTCACTGATTTTCATTCGTAGTACGCTTGACTCCGTAGTAGCTACGGACTTTACCCTCACCGGCTGTGCCATGCCAGCGGTCCGCCTGGGCCTGGCTTCCCTGCGACTGGAGATGTTCCGATGAGTGATTGTGGCTGCCACCACGAGGCCAAGAACGCGCAGGAGCGGCGCGTGCTCTGGATCGCCCTTGCCCTGAATGCGGCGATGGCCGTGATCGGCGGCATCGCCGGCTGGGTTGCCCATTCCACAGGCCTATTGGCCGACGCGCTGGACATGCTGTCTGACGCCACCGCCTACGCCATTGGCTTGGTCGCCATCGGGCGCACGGCCCGCTTCAAGGCGAACGCAGCCTGGGTCAGCGGCAGTGTATTGCTGGTGCTGGGTGTGGGCGTGTTGGTCGAGGTCGGCCGCCGCGTAATGTTCGGTGCCGAGCCGGTCAGCGGCTGGATGATTGGCACCGCCCTGCTGTCGCTGGTGGTCAACGTGACGGCACTGCGCATGTTGGCGCCGATGAAGTCCGGCGAGGTGCATCTGCGGGCGACCTGGCTGTTCACCCGGGCTGATGTGGTCGCCAACGTTGGCGTGATCCTGGCGGGCCTCCTGGTGTGGTGGCTGGCCAGCCCGTACCCAGATTTCGTGATCGGCGCCCTGATCGGCCTGTATGTGATCAAGGAAGCCTTCGAGATCTTGGGTGATGCCCGCCGGGCACGTGCCGACGCGCGCAAGACGGCTGCATGATCGCCCTTGGCCGGCTGCGGACGGGCCTACGCTGGCTGCTGCTGGCGCAGCTGGCGGTGGGTTTGCTGGTCCAGCCGGTCTTGGGTCTGGCGAGCGAACTGCACGTTCACATCCATCCGATCATTGCCGCCCATGGGCCGGCAGTGGCCGCACCGGCACCTGAGCGTGGCATCGGCGCCGCCTTGCACCGCCTTCACCAGCTGGCGCTGTGCTGCAGCCAGGCCGCACAGCCCCCTGAGATCCTGCTGACCGTTGCGGACATCGGCCGGCATTTGCCGGTGATGCAAGCCAACACGCGCCCGTATCCGCACGAGCACCTGGTCGCGCCGTTCCGGCCTCCGATCGCAGGGTGATCTCCGCCGGCAGCGCCGGCTCAGCGACCTGCTGCTGTGCGCGGTGGTGATCGTTTGTTGATGTCGAAACCCTTCGGAGTACTTCCATGGATGTACGATTGGCGGCCTTGGCCGCATGGCTGCTGCTGACTGCGGCGACAACGTCGGCGGCAGCGGCCGAGCTGATGACCTTGGACGACGCGTTCGCGCGCGTGGCCCAAACCCACCCCGAGCTGCGCTTGGTCGATGCGCGCGCCATCGTGCTCGCTGCCGAGCGCGACCAGGCGGTGCAGCGCCCACCGTGGACGCTCGGTGCCGAGGTCGAAAATGCGTTGGGCACTGGCGCGGCCCGCGGTCTGGACAGCGCCGAGTTGACCTTGAGCCTGAGCTCGGTCCTGGAGCGCGGCGGCAAGCTCGACGCCCGGCGCACCTTGGCCCAAAGCCGGATTGATGCACTGGCCGTGCAGCGCGAGACCGGGCGGCTGGACCTGCTCGCCGAGACGGCGCAGCGCTATTTGGCCGTTGTCGGTGCCAACCGGCAACACAGCCTGGCGGACATGGATGTTGGCCAGCGCCAGCGAACCGTGGCCGCTGCCCGGCAACGCCTGCAGGCCGGCGCTTCACCCGAATCGGTGCTGCTCACCGCGCAGGCAGCGCTGGCGCGGGCCGAGCTGACGCGTGATCGGGCCGAGCAACAGCGATTGGCCGCCCGTCAGCATCTGGCCGCGCTGTGGGGCGAACGTACTCCCACCTTCGAGGTGGCTCCGGCCGATCCGATGGCCCTGCCGGCGATCGCCTCCATGCAGACGCTGGCCGATGAGCTGGAGCGGACTCCGGAACTGGCGCAGTTTGCCGACGCCCGACGGATCGCGCAGGCACGACTGCAGCTGGCGCGTTCGGCGGCCTCACCGGACCTGTCCTGGCAGCTCGGCGTGCGCCGCCTGCAGGAGACCGACGACACTGCACTGGTCGCTAGCGTGTCCATGCCGCTGGGCAGCCGCAGCCGCGCACAGCCAGAGATCCGCGCCGGCGAAGCCGAACTGGAGGTCCTGACGATCGAGCGCGAGGCCAAGGGCTTGTCGCTGTATTCCACGCTGGTCGAGGCCCATGGCCGCTACACCGTCGCACAAGCCGAGGTGGCGCGCCTGCACAGCGACGTGTTGCCGAAGCTGGCCCGAGCCGAGCGGGCCGCTGAGCGTGCCTACCGCGCTGGGGCGATCAGTTACCTGGAATGGGCCCAGTTGCAGTCCGAACGTACGGCCATGGCCCAGCAGCAGCTGGACGTGGCCTTGGATGCGCAACGCGCCCTGATCGAAATTCAACGACTGACCGGCCAGGCGCTTGTAACGCCGCCGGCGGCCGCTTCATTTGGAGATAGCCCATGAGCCGTTTTTCCTGGACCGCACTGGGCATGGCCCTGTTGCTGACCGCCTGCAATGCGTCCGCCCCCAACGAAGCATCCGAGGGCGGCCCCGCCGCTGAGGGCGAGGAGCACGGCGAGCACGAGGAAGCGCCGCTGGAAACCAAGATTGCCGCCAAGGCTGCGCAGGCGGCAGGAATCCAGGTCGCGCCGGCTGGGCCTGGTGAGATCGCTGACGAGCATGAGGTGCAAGGTCTGCTCACCCCGATCGATGGGCGCATCGCACAGGTCACGGCACGCTTCCCCGGACCGGTCCGCTCTGTGCGAGCGGGCGTGGGTGATCAGGTGCGTGCCGGCCAGGCACTGGCTACAGTAGAGAGCAACCTGAGCCTGACCACCTATACCGTCACCGCGCCGATCAGTGGCGTGGTGATGGCGCGTACGGCCGCTGTGGGCATGGCGGCGGCTGAGGGCGCGCCACTGTTCGAGGTCGCCGACCTGTCCACCCTGTGGGTGGACCTGCACATCTTTGGGGCCGACGTCCAGCACATCGGTGCCGGCGTGCCGGTGACGGTCACCCGCTTGAGCGATGGCGTCACGGCGCAGACCACCTTGGAGCGCGTCCTGCCCGGCACCGCCACCGCCAGCCAAAGCACCATTGCGCGCGCCACCGTGGCCAACACCGATGGCCTGTGGCGTCCGGGTTCGGCGGTCAAGGCGCGGGTCACCGTGGATCGCCAATCGGCGGCGCTGGTGGTGCCAATCACCGCGCTGCAGACCGCAGAAGACCAGGACGTGGTCTACGTGCAGCAGGGAGAGACCTACCACACCCGGCCGGTCAAGCTCGGTCGCCGCGACGCTGAGCGCGCCGAAGTGCTGGAAGGGCTCAAGGCCGGTGAACAGGTGGTGGTGGCCCAGAGCTTCCTGATCAAGGCCGACATCGAAAAATCCACCGTCGAAGAAGACCATTGAGGCCCGCCATGCTCGAACGCCTCATTGGGCTGTCCATCCGCCATCGCTGGCTGACGCTGGTGCTCACCGCTGCGCTGGTTGCGTTGGGCGTGTGGAGCTACCGTCACCTATCCATCGACGCCACACCGGACATCACCAACGTCCAGGTCCAGATCAACACCCAGGCCCCGGGCTACTCGCCGCTGGAGGCCGAGCAACGGGTCACCTTTGCTATCGAAACGGCCATGGCCGGCCTGCCCAAGCTGGATTACAGCCGCTCCTTATCGCGCTACGGGCTTTCGCAGGTCACCGTCGTCTTCAAGGATGGCACCGACCTGTACTTTGCTCGCCAGCAGGTCGCCGAACGGCTGCAGCAGATCGCCTCCCAGCTGCCCGAAGGATTGGATCCGGAGATGGGCCCCATCTCCACCGGGCTGGGCGAGATCTTCATGTACACCGTGGAGGCCGAGCCCGACGCTCGCAAGCCCGACGGCACACCCTACACGGCCACGGACCTGCGCACCCTGCAGGACTGGGTGATCCGCCCGCAGCTGCGCACCACGCCCGGCGTCACCGAGGTCAACACCATCGGCGGCTTCGAGCGGCAGATCCACATCACTCCAGATCCGGCCCAGCTGGTGGCGCTGGGCTTCACGTTGAACGACGTGGTCGCAGCGGTCATGCGCAACAACCAGAACATTGGCGCCGGCTACATCGAGCGCAATGGGCAGCAATTCCTGGTGCGTGTGCCCGGCCAGCTGGCCAATCTGGAGGCGATCGGCAACATCGTGCTGGACCGGCGCGATGGCGTGCCCATCCGGGTCCGCGATGTCGCCGGCGTAGGCGAAGGCAAGGAGCTGCGCACCGGCGCGGCCACCCAGAACGGCCATGAGGTCGTGGTTGGCACCGCCTTCATGCTGTTCGGCGCCAACAGTCGAGAGGTCTCCCAAGCGGCTGCGGCCAAGCTGGTCGCCGCCAACGCCAGCTTGCCCCCGGGCGTGCATGCCAAGGCCGTCTATGACCGCACCGCGTTGGTGGACCGCACCATCGGCACGGTATCCAAGAACCTGATCGAGGGCGCGCTGCTGGTGGTGGTGGTGCTGTTCCTGCTGCTGGGCAATGTGCGCGCCTCGTTGATCACTGCGGCGGTGATTCCGCTGGCGATGCTGTTCACCATCATCGGCATGGTGCGTGGCGGCGTATCGGGCAACCTGATGAGTCTGGGTGCGCTGGACTTCGGCCTGATCGTGGACGGGGCGGTGATCATCATCGAGAACTGTCTGCGCCGGTTTGGGGAGGCGCAGCACGCGCTGGGCCGCCAGCTCAACGATGAAGAGCGCTATGACCTGACCGCCTCGGCCACCGCCGAGGTGATCCGTCCCAGCCTGTTTGGCCTGGGCATCATCGCGGCGGTCTACCTGCCGATCTTCGCGCTGTCCGGGGTGGAAGGAAAAATGTTCCACCCGATGGCGATCACGGTGGTGCTCGCCCTGACCGGCGCCATGGTGTTGTCGCTGACCTTCGTGCCGGCGGCGATCGCCACCTTCCTGCGCGGCCGCGTGGCCGAGCACGACAACCGCCTGATGCGCTGGTCACGCGCTCGCTACACGCCGCTGTTGGATTGGGCGCTGCGTCGGCGGGTCGTGGTGCTGACAGGCGCGGCCGTGCTGGTGGTGGGGTGTGGCGTGCTGGCTACCCGCCTGGGCTCGGAGTTCGTACCGAGCCTGGATGAAGGCGACATCACTTTGCAGCCAATGCGCATTCCCGGCACCAGTCTGGAGCAGTCGGTGGCCATGCAGGAAACGCTGGAGAAGCGCCTGGCCCAGTTCCCGGAGGTGGCCAACATCTTCTCCAAGATCGGCACCGCCGAGGTGGCCACCGATCCTATGCCGCCGTCGATGGCCGACACCTTCCTGATGCTCAAACCCCGCGACCAGTGGCCCGATCCGCGCAAGCCCAAGGCCGAGCTGGTGGAAGAGCTGGAGACGGCGGCTAAGGAAATTCCGGGCAGCAACTACGAGTTCACCCAGCCCATCCAGATGCGCACCAACGAGTTGATCTCCGGCGTCCGTTCGGACGTGGCAGTCAAGGTCTACGGCGACAACCTGGACCAACTGACGCGCCTGGCCAGCCGGGTCGAGCGGGTCATGCGCAGCGTCCCCGGCGCCGAAGACGTCAAGGCCGAGCAGGTCTCGGGCCTGCCGCTGTTGACCATCACGCCAGATCCGGCGGCATTGGCACGGTATGGCCTGAACCCGGGCGACGTGCAGGAAACGGTGGCCACCGCCATTGGGGGCAGTGTCGCCGGCCAGCTGATCGAGGGCGACCGCCGCTTCGACTTGGTCGTGCGCCTGCCCGAATCGCAGCGCCAAGACCCCGCCGTGCTGGCAGATCTGCCCATTCCGCTGCCGGCAAACACCGGTATCGATGAGTCAAGCCGCCTGGCCACCGGCGCCAATGGTGGGCCTCGCACGGTGCCGCTGCGGGAAGTGGCGAAGATCCAGGTGGAGCGCGGGCCCAATCAGATCAATCGCGAGAACGGCAAGCGACGCGTGGTGATCACCGCCAACGTGCGCGAGCGCGATCTGGGCGGGTTCGTCGGCGAGTTGCGCACGCGCATCGGCCAGGATGTGAAGCTCCCGGAGGGCTACTGGATCGACTACGGTGGCACCTTCGAGCAGCTGATCTCGGCCACCCAACGCCTCGGCGTGGTCGTTCCAGTGACACTGGCGTTGATCTTCGCCCTGCTATTCATGGCCTTCGGCTCGGCCAAGGATGCGGCCATCGTGTTCAGTGGCGTTCCGCTGGCGCTGACCGGCGGTGTGCTGGCGCTGGCCCTACGCGGGATTCCGCTGTCGATCTCCGCCGGCGTCGGCTTCATCGCGCTGTCGGGCGTGGCTGTGCTCAACGGGCTGGTCATGATCGCCTTCATCCGCCGCCTGCGCGAACAGGGCGATCCGCTGGACGACGCTGTCCGGGACGGCGCCCTTGGCCGCCTGCGCCCGGTGTTGATGACCGCCCTGGTGGCCTCGCTGGGCTTCCTGCCCATGGCCTTGAATGTCGGCGCCGGCTCGGAGGTGCAGCGCCCGCTGGCCACTGTCGTCATCGGGGGATTGTGTCATCCACCGCATTGACCTTGTTGGTGCTGCCGGTGCTCTATCGTTGGCTGCATCGCGACCGAGCTCCCCGCGGCGATCGCACTGCCTTGGAGTCCTCGAAATCGTGAACGAGATCAACCTGGAACAGGTCCGTGCGGCGATGTTTACCGACCCGGGTGTGAAGGCGGTAGACGACCTACGCCTGGTCCCCGGCAAAGAAGATGGCCGTGCGATCGCGGCCACCATCACCGTCGCGGCCCCCTCAGTCGACTTGGACTTGGTGCACGCGGTGACCGCCCGCGTGCTGGCCGACCAATTCGGCATCGATCAGGTCATGCTGTGCTTCAACGATCCGGGTCCGGTGCCGCCGCCCCCCACCGCGGCACCCTTGAAGAAGATGTGATCGCCTGCGGCCCTGTGCGCCGACAGGGTCATTGAGCGAGCGGCAGCCAAATCCAGAGGGCGACGAGCGTGGCCAACAGGACCGGGGGCGTGAGGATTAGCCCTACCTTCATGTACTGTCCCCACGTGATCCGTTGGCCCTTGCCGGCGAGGACGTGCAGCCACAGCAGGGTCGCGAGCGACCCGATCGGAGTGAGCTTGGGGCCAAGGTCGTTGCCCACGACGTTGGCATAGATCATCAATTCGCGGGTGGCGGCCGGAAGATTGGCCCCATCGATGGCCAGCGCGCCCACCAGCGTCGCCGGCATGTTGTTCATGACCGAAGCGAGGCCCGCCACTGCGAAGCCAGTACCGATCGTGGCCACAAAGGTTCCCTGCGCCGCCAGCCACTCAAGCACCGCACTTGCCGCCTTTGCCAGCCAGGCGTTGCCAAGCCCATAAACCACCAGATACATGCCGACCGAGAACAGCACGATCTGCCAGGGCGCACCGCGCAGAATCTTGGTCAGGGCCATGGTTGCGCCTCGGCCGCCTGTCGCCCAGCGACCTGCAATTGTCATCAGCACCAGCGCAGCCACACCCGTCACCAAGGCGATCGGGACGCCCAGCGGCCCGGTTACGAAGTAGGCAACGAGCAGTAATGCGAGCAGGGGCAAAGCGGCGCGGAAGACAGCCTTGTCGCGGATCGCTTGATGCGGCGCTTCAAGATCGTCGACCGGGTAGGTGCGAGGAATGTCGCGGCGGAACCAGAGCCACAGGACGATCAGCGTGGCGCCGACCGACACCAAATTCACCGGCACCATGACCGCTGCGTAGCGCCCGAACGAGACGTCAAAGAAGTTCGCGGTGACGATGTTGACCAAGTTCGAGACAACCAGCGGCAGGCTGGCCGTATCAGCGATGAAACCGCAGGCCACAGTGAACGCCAGCGCACTCGCAGGCGGGAAGTTCAAGCGCAACAGAATGGCCAGGACAATCGGCGTCAACAGGAGAGCCG
This sequence comes from Xanthomonas vesicatoria ATCC 35937, assembly GCF_001908725.1. Lineage (NCBI taxonomy): Bacteria > Pseudomonadati > Pseudomonadota > Gammaproteobacteria > Lysobacterales > Lysobacteraceae > Xanthomonas > Xanthomonas vesicatoria. The sequence goes on from NZ_CP018726.1 coordinate 137,671, forward strand.
CGCCATCGTTGGCGAACACTGCCGCGATCGCAGCGCCCAGCAAGACGATCAGCGGAAAGAGCTTCCGACCATTGCCGCCGCCCCAGCGGGCCACATGTAGGGCAGCCCATTCGAAGAAGCCGGCCGCGTCTAGGATGAGCGAGATGATGATGAGTGCGACGAAGGTGAACGTCGCATCCCAGACTATCCCCCACACCGTGGCGACGTCATCCCAACCGACGACGCCGGTGGCCAACGCTACTGCGGCGCCGGCGAGTGCCGACCAACCGATACCGAATCCGCGCGGCTGCCAGATGACGAATACAAGGGTGACGATGAAAATCGCGAGGGCAAGCATGAAGCGCTCCGACAAGGGTTAGATGGAGCGCTGATTCACGCGCTTGGACAGTTCTTCGGCGCTCTCAACACGTTCGGAATAGCGATCGGTCAGGTACGCTGAGCGACCACGCACCAGCCAGGTGAACTTCACCAACTCCTCGCATACGTCAGTAACGCGCTGATAGTACGCAGACGGCTTCATGCGCCCAGCCTCATCAAATTCCTGGAAGGCCTTGGCCACCGAGGACTGGTTCGGGATGGTGACCATGCGCATCCAACGGCCGAGTACGCGCAGTTGGTTTACTGCGTTGAAGCTCTGCGAGCCGCCAGACACCTGCATCACCGCCAAGGTTTTGCCTTGTGTCGGGCGCTTGGCTCCGTCGGCCAGAGGAATCCAGTCGATTTGCGCCTTCATGATCCCGGTCATGGCGCCGTGGCGTTCGGGGCTGACCCAGACCATGCCTTCGGACCAGTACGCGAGTTGGCGCAGCTCACTCACCTTCGGATGATCCGGGGTGGCTCCGTCAGGCAGTGGTAAGTCGTGCGGATCGAAGATCCGCACGTCGCAGCCGTACCAGCGCAAGAGTCGGCCGGCTTCTTCTGCCAGCAGTCGGGAATAAGAGCGTTCCCGCAGCGAGCCATAGAGGATGAGGATCCGCGGTGGGTGCCTTGGGTCGCCGGGCCCAGCTAGTGCGTCAACGTCGATCGGTGCAAGTTGTGCTACGTCGATGCTCGGCAGATCTACGGCAATGCGATCAATCACGTCGACGCCCCGGCTGCGGTCACGATTTCGCCGTCTTCCTTGGTGAAGGAGGACACCGGCTTGTCCAGCAGCGCGAGCACCTTTTCGGACGGTCGGCACAGGGCCGCGCCCCGGCCGGAAACGACGATGGGACGGTTGATCAGGATCGGATGCGCCATCATCGCGTCCACCAGTTGCTCGTTGGTGAGCGCGAGATTATCCAAGCCCAGCTCCGCGTACGGTGTTCCCTTCTGGCGCAGGAGCTCACGAGGGGACATGCCCATCGCGGCGAGCAGCTCGACCAGCTTCTCGCGCGTGGGCGGCGCCTGCAGGTACTCGATGACCACCGGGTCTTCACCTGACTGGCGCATCATTTCCAGGGTATTCCGAGACGTGCCGCAGGCCGGGTTATGGTAGATCGTCAGCGTCATGATGATCCCTCAAGCCACGTCGGGTCGGGGCGACGTGGCGCCCTCGAACTGCCCGATGTCGCCTACCTGCGCCGTCAAGGTCGCCCGCGACAGCGTGTGGATCGGAAGTGCGACGAACGCCTTGACGCGGTTCTCCATGTACACCAGCGCCTGCCGAAAGGCGGCGCGCTGCCACATGTCCCCGCGCGCTTCTCGGCTCGGGTCTTCGATGCCCCAATGCGCAGTGATCGGTTGTCCTGGCCACAGTGGGCAGGCCTCGCCGGCTGCCTGGTCACAGACGGTAAAAACGAAATCCATGGTCGGGGCGCCTGGCACGGCGAACTCGTCCCACGCCTTGGAGCGCAGCCCCTCGACTGGGTAGTCGGCCTGACGCAGCGTCTCGATTGCCAGCGGGTGGACCTCACCCTTGGGGTGGCTGCCGGCGGAGAACGCATTGAAACGGCCATCGCCGATCTTGCGAAGGACGCTCTCGGCCAGGATCGAGCGGGCTGAATTGCCAGTGCATAGGAACAGGACGTTAAACGGCTGAGGGAAGCTCATGCGCAGGTCTCCGCGGGACAAGGAGTGGCGAGGTTATTGAGGGCGCCGCAGATGTCCGGATTCCCGGAGCAGCAGTCCTCGGTGAGGAATTCAAGAAGCTGGCGCATGTCCTCGTAGCTGGCGGCGTACAGGACACGCCGCCCGTTGCGCCAAGAGCGCAGTAGGCTCGCCCGCTCCAAGGTCGCAAGGTGGAAGCTCATGCGCGGTGGCGGAATCGCGAGCGCTTCGGCAATTTCACCTGAGGGCATGCCGTTGGGACCAGCGCGCACCAGCATCCTGAATGCGGCCAGGCGGTCGGAGTGCGCAAGAGCAGAGAGCGCTGAGACGGCAGAGTCATCGTTCATTCGTCAATTCTACAACGATCCTTATAGGATGCAATCATTGCGGGTGTCGGCACCTTTCAAGCCGCGTATTGCTTAGGCTCCGGGAACCGCGAATGCCACAATATCCAACGCTTCTCTATGTGCTTGCGCTGGCAGGGATGTACAGCTGATGACCCGGCAAGGCGCACGCGCCGGCATACACAAAGGCCACGCTTTGCCGTGCCCGGGTGAAGGCCACGTAGTACTTCGGTGGCGCGGTGATGCGCGCCAGATCGGCCGTGCGCAGGTACTGCGTCAACGGCCCGTTCGGAAAGATAAGGACCCGACTGTAGGTGCGGCCCTTGCACTGCCCAAAGTTCACCGCTGGTAGTCCGTCGCAGGCTTGCCGCCGATCATGCCGAAGCACGGTGGGGGCAAACTCCTGCACGTACGCCGCAACATCCCCTGGAGCGACGAGGTAGATGCCATCGTGCCCGGTGACCTCGCCATTGCCTGATTGGGTCGGCGGCATCTGCGGATAAAGCGTGTCAGCCATATCGCACAGGGCCTGAACGCAGCGCAGACTGATGAGGCGGTGATCCAGCTGGCATAAGCCGTCCGACTCCCAGATCTGAAACAGCGCTGCCAGATTGGGCCCACGATACTGGCTGTGCCTTTGCGCATAGTTGGTGGCATACGTCGCCTGGCGCGTATCACCCACCAACGTGATGGCGATATCGCTCTTCAACAGCCGCTCGACCAGATCCAGATCAAAGCCGGCCAGGTCCTGAACTTCGTCGATGTAGAGCTCGTCGTACATGGCCGCCAGGCGCGCCATGACCTGACCTTGGGTCAGCTCATCGCAGCGCACAGCAAAGTCGGCCGCCCGGTCCGAATACATCCGGTTGCCTGCTAGGTAGTGGCGCGCTACCTGTGTGCGTGGGGCCCGGTTGTTGGTGACACCTTCTACGAACAGGATGGTCTCGATGCGAGGCTCAGGGCACAGCGCCGCCTGGTACGGGCGGATGCACTGGCGTAGCAGAAATCCATACCAGCTGTGTAAGGTGACATGCGCGGGGACCGCGCCGGCGTGGACCTCAAACGAGCGCCGGATCTCTTCAAGGTTTTCCAGCGTGTAGGTGACAATCGCGATGCGGCGCCCAGGTCGCTCCAAGGCCTGCCGGACCAGCAACGTGGTCTTGCCAGAGCCGGCCGCCGAGAGCAAGACCCGGTTAGGTGATGGCACGCTGGACATAGTCCGGGAACCTAATCGAGTGAGGGCTGTTGAAGATCGCCAGGGCCGTATCGGTCTTATGGCCTTTCATGTACTTGAGCAGCGCCACCTCATCGGCGAAGGTCTTGCCCAGCACGGTGTTGAGCTCAGCCAGCGAATTGGCTTTGATCAGCTGCTCTTCCAACGATGGGGCGCTTTCGTCGGAATCGTAGTAGAGCGCGGTGAGGTGGTCGGCATAGCGTTCCTGCACAACGGCGATGTCGCCGTCGTTGTCGGTGATCATCTTGGCCTGAATTTTCAGCCGATCCGCAATCTGCAAGAAGCGTTTGAATGCCAGCGATTTGACCGAGATGATGTCCACGCCATGGGCCATCGGCGCCACGCCATGGTGGTCGCTGTAAGCACGCTGCACGATCAGCTCATCAGATGGCCCTTCGACCAGGATCGCCTGTTTCGCCAAAATCAGCCGCAGCGTGTCGTGGCCCGGCAGCTTCATGAAATAGTCGTGGGTATCGGATGGCAGCTGGTCCAGCTTCATCTGGCCCTGCGCGCTGAAAAGGATCACGTTGTCCACGCCCAGCTTGTTCAACACGAAGCTGCTGTGGGTGGCGATGATCACCTGCTGGGCGGTGGAGAGGGCCGCAATTTTGTCGATCAACTGGGTCATGCTGGAGAAGGACAGATGGTTCTCTGGCTCCTCGATCAGCAGCACGTGGGCCGCCCCGGCCGCATGCATGGCCAGCTTCATCTTCACCGCACTCTGTTCGCCCTTGCCGGCCTGGGTGAAGGGGAGCTCATCCAGGTACGGTGACAAGCTGGTTTCCCACGTTGAGCGCGGCGACGTGTCCACACCCACCGTCAGCGCCCGGTGGCTGATGTCCCCCGTGTGTTCGGTGAGGTAGGCGTTGATCGCTGCCACATCCGCTTCTTCGGAAAAACTCCGCCGCATGCGGCGGAAGCTCAGCGACAGCGAGACGCGTTGCGCCGGCGTTAGTGCTTGCTCGATGATGCCGGCGATATAGCGATCGGCACCGGACAAGGTCTTGATGCCGTGCGTGTCGATGATGGTCGAGTCGAACGGAATACTGCGGGCGGTGACGCCATTGTTGGCGAAGGAGTACCAGCGCACCGTGTAGTACTCCACCGGCAGGCTGACCGCGCCCTGGTGCTGCTGCAGGTAGGCGTTGAACTCCTCGCGGTAGTCGTCGTTGAGCTCGACCAGCAGGCGGATGCCGGCGGTATCCAGGCGCAGGGAGTTATTGGTGCCACGCAACGACGCCAGCGCGGCGTCTCCGCCCAAGTAGGCTTCGACGGAGATCCGTGGCGGCGAGGCCGGCGTGCCCGCAGCAAGGGTCGCCAAATATTCCTGCACCGTGGGCTGGTGAAACAGGTAGGGAGTGAGCTCGTAGGCGAGATTGCGCCCATGCAGTTGCCCGGTGACCACCGCGTGGATGGCCTCCAGCAGGGTGGACTTGCCGACCTCGTTGTCGCCCACCACCAGATTCATGTGGGCGTTGAGCGGCAGGTCCAGATGGCGAAACGACTTGAAGTTGTCGATGACGATACGTTCGATCGGCATGCACAGTCCTTTGATGGCCAACGAGCTCGGTGGCGGAACCTGCCCAAACCTTGGCTGGCCTCCTTTCCGCTCTGGGCCATACTACCCAGCGATCGCCGGTCCTGGGCGGTTTCGTACTGTTTTGACGGCTGGAAATGGCCGAAGCGCTTGTCACGCGGGATAATTCAATATTATCCCGTATAACTATTTCGCCGACGAGCGGTCGTCTACCTGCTTTAATAGTATGTAATTACATGGTATGTAATACATTACGAAATAAAGTGGGGTGGCACGATGGCGCGCGCAGGACTCTATAAGAGTGACGTCCAGAAGGCGCGCGACGCGCTGCTGGCCCAAGGCAAGAAGCCGTCAGTCGACGCGGTGCGAGTGGCTTTGGGCAACACGGGCTCCAAGACCACGATCCACCGCTACTTGCGTGAACTGGAAGGAGAGGAAGGCGGCGGTCCGGCGAGGACGGTAGCCGTTAGTGATGCTTTGCAGGACTTGGTTGCGCGCTTGGCCTCGCGGCTCCAGGAGGAAGCAGAGGCCATCCTCACCCAGGAGCGTGAGCGCCATCAGGCTGAGCTCCACAGTCGGCAACAGGCGCTTTCCGGTGCCCAAGAGGAGGCTGCTGCCTTGAGCAGTCGGCTGCAGCGCACCGAAGCAAGCCTGCACCAAGAGCAAGCTGCTCACGCCCTCCTTCAACAGAATCTAGGTGACAGGATCGCGGAAATCGCCCAGTTGAACGAGCGCATCGCCGGCATGACGGTGCGGCTGGCTGACCACGAGGCGCATGCGCGTTCTCTGGAGGACAAGCATGCTCATGCCCGGGAAGCGCTGGAGCACTATCGCACTTCAACCAAAGAGCAGCGCGAGCAAGAGCTGCGCCGCCACGAACATCAGGTCCAAGAGCTGCACGTAGCCTTACGTCAGGCCAATGAAGCCTTGGGCGTGAAGAATCAGGAACTGCTGGTGTTGAACCGCGACAACGGCCAATGGCTGGAGCGCCACGGGCGGATTGAGCGGGAGCTTGCCCAGTTGCGACAGGCCCACGAAAGCCAACATAGCGAGGTCGCGGCGTTGCGCCAGACTGCGACGGACCATTTGGCACTGCAGGAGCGCTGGAAGACTGATGCCAAGGCCTTGGATGCCATGCGCAACGAGCTAGCTCAGGTTCAAGACACCCTTATGCGGGAGCGTGAGCGCCGCGAGAGCGCTGAAGCCGATGCATTGCGTGCCAATGCACGTCTTGAAGCGCTAGAGCCCCTACTGAATCAACTGACGCCAGCACAAAATGCGGTGAAGAAAACTCGGCGCGGCCATACGCAGGATGGTGGAGCCGACTGACGAGGCTGCTCGTTTGTCTGCTAGCGGCGGGGGTGGCGCTCACCTGTCCAGTACGCCCATTCCATAGGGACGACCCAATCTACGAACAGTTTGGCTACTGAGGACTCCGGTGCCAAATGATAGGGCTTGAACATGCCTTGCTCGGGCGAACTGGTCATCAGGTAGCGCAGGCGCTTCTGGACCTCCTGAAAGATGGCTTCCCGCACATGGGCACTGTCGTGCACGCCAAGACGCATCGCCACCGAGGCACCTTGGCGTACCGCCGCCCAGCAACAGTAACGCCACCGCGCGATCGGCAAGCCCGGCGGCCCGGATTGAAAGACGAACCCCACATCGCGTGCCCAGCTTGGGTCGAAGTGATGTTTGAGCAATTGCTGCTCCAGAAACTGCTCGGTCTCCCAGAGTGCAAGTTCATCCCACAGCTCCAGTTTCGCGTCCGCGAGGTCCACATCATGTGCCATATCGCCGAGCTGGTCTTCCAGCACAGGGAGCAGGTGCCTGCGCTCGTGGGTAGACCAGGCGAAAGCCCATTGCAGATCTTCGATGGGCGTGACCTCGGCATCGGGGCGGATCTGCCATCGATCTGCTGGCCAGGGAACTTGGATCAAGGCCAAGTCTCGCAGCGCGTCCAGCACCAACAAGGTGGAGCGGCGTGTGGGCGCCACCGGTATGCGTCGTAGCTGCGCGGCCAACAGCGCGGCCAGGAAAAGGGTGCCACGAAGGCCCAACTCCTCGATGCTGGCGACCCCAGATGGCGTCATTGACGAGGTTCCGGGCATGCGGTTTCCGGGGATGAGGGAGCGGCGTGGCTCCTGGTGGGGGCGGCGCTACCGGTGTCGCCGGTTGCCTCAAGGCTAAGAATATCTTAGTATGCAAGGCAGGGTACATCCGCCATCCTTATGGGGTCTCCATGGGGTGCGCGCGTGACTTTGTCCGTCGACTCAACACCGACCTTCGCTCGACGCCTCAAACAAGCCCGCCTGCACACGGGTTTGTCGCAGAAGGAGTTGGGCATCCGGGCCGGTCTGGATCCTCACGTGGCCAGCCCCCGAATCAACCAGTACGAGCGTGGCAAGCACGAGCCCAAGCTGGAGACTGCTGAGCGGTTGGCCCAAGCGTTGGGGATCCCCGCCGCCTTCCTCTATACCGACGATGATCTGCTGGCCAAGCTGCTCCTGCGCTGGGGCTCGCTAAGCAAGCAGCAGAAGCGCGAGTTGGTGAAGCTGATCGAGGCCACACCCGAGAAGTAAACCGAACAAGCGCTCGCCCAATGGGCAACTCTTCGCCTCAACCCGCCCTTTGGGTGCTCCTGGAGGGAGCTGCAGTGGCCGCGGCTAGTGCGAGTGACAAGTCGCGGCATCTCAGGCTTACTTGAGATTTCGTTCACGACCGATACACACGCGCCTTGTCTAAAGTGATTTACCATGTCGCCCGTGTCAGCCTCCTCACTTCTACTGCGACTGTTCCTGATCGCCATGCTCGTGCTTAACGGCGCGTGGTCGGCGTTTGCGACCGTCAGTATGAACCCGGTCATGGAAGAGCAGGCCAGCGAAGTGGCTGCCGCGGTGCAAGTCGACGGAGACTGCGTCGCCCATCACAGTGCTGAGCATCATCCCGATGCCACATCGATTGAAAAGGCTGGCACTGGGCATGGCGACCATGCCGGTCCCGACTGTTGCAAGTCTTCTGCGTGCCGGTGCGCCTGCGTACACGCCTGCGCGAGCGCACTTCCTGCGCGCCTGCATGTTTCGGTGCAACTGGCCTTGGGCCTGGATGTCATGCCGCTGCCCCTAGGGCATGCGGCACCTGCCTTGCCTCATCTGATCCGACCACCGATCGGCTAAGCGTCCCTAGGCGCCGCAATGGCGCCGTTGGTGTGGCTTGCATGCCTGTTTAGGCCAGCCGCCCGCTCTGTACCACCGCCCGCCGGTGGCAACACGACGCTTGGAGCATTTTCATGTCGCATGATGATTTTCGTGGTCCACACGGTGGACCGCTGCTGCCTTCGCGGCGGCGATTTGTCCAAGGCTTGGCCTTGGGAGGCGCAGTCGCAGGATTAGGTTTCTGGCCCAAAGCCAGTTGGGCGCTCAAGGGCCCGGGACAACCCAACGTACTATCGGGCACCGAGTTTGACTTGACCATTGGCGAGACGCCGATGAACTTCACCGGCAAGACCCGCACCGCGATCACGGTCAACGGATCCGTTCCGGCGCCGTTGCTGCGTTGGCGGGAAGGCACCACGGTCAACCTGCGTGTCTCCAATGCATTGCCCGCTAACTCCATCCATGGCGCGGACACCTCCATCCATTGGCACGGCATCATTTTGCCGGCCAACATGGACGGAGTGCCGGGCCTGAGCTTTGACGGTATCGGACGTGGTGAGACCTACCACTACCGGTTCACCCTGCATCAGGGCGGCACCTACTGGTACCACAGCCACTCAGGGTTCCAGGAACAAGCCGGGCTCTATGGCCCGATCGTCATCGACCCATTGGAGCCGGAGCCCTTCAGCTTCGATCGCGACTACGTCGTGATGCTGAGCGATTGGACAGACCTGGACCCGACGGCCCTGTTCGATCGTTTGAAGAAGATGCCGGGCCATGACAATTACTACAAGCGCACGGTCGGCGATTTTGCGCGCGATGTGAAGCGCAACGGCCTGTCGGCCACGTTGGAAGATCGCAAGATGTGGGGCGTGATGCGGATGACGCCCACGGATCTGTCCGATGTCAACGCCAACACCTACACCTACCTGATGAACGGCACGACCTCACTGGGCAACTGGACCGGTTTGTTCCGCAGTGGCGAGAAGGTGCGCCTGCGTTTCATCAATGGCTCTGCCATGACGTACTTCGATGTGCGTATTCCGGGGCTGAAGATGACCGTGGTGGCGGCAGATGGCTTGTATGTCCATCCGGTTTCCGTCGACGAGTTCCGCATCGCGGTAGCAGAAACCTTCGATGTGATCGTGGAGCCCTCCGGGCAGGACGCATTCACCATCTTTGCCCAAGACTCCGGTCGCACCGGCTACATCAGCGGCACGCTCGCTGTGCGCGAAGGATTACGCGCGCCCGTTCCGTCTGTGGATCCCCGGCCGCTGCTGACGATGGCAGACATGGGCATGGATCATGGGTCGATGGATATGTCTGGCGGCAGCAAGGGCATGGAAGGCGGCTGTGGTGCGGCCATGGGCATGCCTGGCATGACCCCACCTGTCAGCGGTAACGCGACCTCGGCCCATGCAGGCCATGCGATGCCCGCCGCCGGCGATGGTGCCATGGCAGGCATGCAGCACGGGGGCATGCAATCACACCCTGCTAGCGAGACCAACAATCCCCTGTTGGACAACCAAGCCATGAGCGTGAGTTCGCGCTTGGATGATCCGGGCAATGGCCTGCGCGATAACGGCCGTCATGTGCTGACGTATTCCATGCTCAAGAGCACCTTTGAAGACCCTGACGGACGCGACCCCGGTCGCGAGATCGAGCTGCATCTGACCGGACACATGGAGAAATTCTCCTGGGGCTTCAACGGTCAGAAGTTTTCCGATGTCGAGCCGCTGCGGCTGAACTACGGCGAGCGTATGCGCATCGTATTGGTTAACGACACGATGATGACCCATCCCATCCATTTGCACGGCATGTGGAGTGACGTGGAGGACGACAACGGCAACTTCATGGTGCGCAAGCACACGGTGGATATGCCGCCAGGTAGCCGACGCACGTATCGCGTGCGTGCCGATGCGTTGGGCAGCTGGGCGTTCCATTGCCACCTGCTTTATCACATGGAAGCCGGAATGATGCGCACGGTGAGGGTCGACGAATGAACATCAATAGACGCGATACCACCCTGACTGCGCTGACGCTGGCTATCTCGCTGGCCCTGGCCAATGGGGCCAGCGCCCGATCCATGCAGGACGGCTCCATGCCGATGGAGCAGGGCGCGCAGACCCAGACTCAGGATCACTCTGCACATCAGGCGCCGACATCAAAACCTGCGCCAGCCCAAAAGCCTGCAACACCGGCCAAGACGAGCGAAGCGACGATCGATCATGCGGCGATGGGCCACGCCGCGCCGCCGGCTGAAGCAGCCGAGCCTGCCATGCAGGGCATGGACCATTCGCAGATGGGGCACGGCTCGCCCGCGAGCACACCTGCGGCGCCCACAGCGCAGGCGCAGTCGATGCAGGTCATGGATCACAGTCAGATGGCACAGCCCGCCGCGGCCGACACCTCCAGCACGGCCACGCCTGCGATGCAGGGGATGGGCCATTCGCAGATGGGCCATGATTCGCCCGCGCCCGCTACATCAGAAGCGGGAATGCAATCGATGGAGGGCATGGACCACAGCCAGATGGGACACGGGCCTGCAGCGCCAACGCAGCAGCGCACCCCGATTCCCGCGGTGACGGACGCAGATCGCAAGGCGGCCATCGCGCCGGAACACGCGCATCCGGTGCATGACAACTCGATCAAGAGCTACGTGCTGCTCAATCGCGTGGAAACCTGGGATGCCGATCCGGGCACCGGGCTGGGCTGGGAGGGCCAGGGCTGGATCGGTACGGACCTCAATCGCGTCTGGCTCCGCAGTGAAGGCGAACGCACGGATGGTCAGACCGAGTCGGCTGATCTGGAAGTGCTTTACGGCCGCAGTATCTCCACGTGGTGGGATGTGGTGGCCGGTGCGCGTCATGATTTCAAGCCTGGGGCTTCGCAGAACTTCGCCGCTATCGGTGTACAGGGCTTGGCGCCGATGAAGTTCGAAGTGTCCGCCACAGCCTATCTCGGCGAAGGGGGCCAGACTGCCGCCAACGTCGAGGCCGAGTACGAATTGCTGCTAACCAACCGGCTGATCTTGCAGCCGCTGGTGGAAGTCACCGTCTATGGCAAGAACGATCCATTGCGCGGGATAGGTTCGGGTCTGAGTACCGCTGAGGCGGGGCTACGACTTCGTTATGAGTTCACCCGAAAGTTCGCTCCCTACATCGGCGTGGTGTACGAGCGCGCTTTTGGCAATACCGCAGACATGCGACGCGAGCATGGCGAGTCCTTTGAAGACACGCGCTTGGTCATCGGCCTTCGTACCTGGTTCTAAGGGGAACTGACAATGAAATCCAACAAAAAGATGTGGGTATGGCTCGGTGCCGGCGTGGCATTGGTTGCGGTGGTCGCAACCGCCACGGTCTCTCTGGGCGTGTACAACGTGGCCGCCGACGATCCGCATAGTCGCCCGGTGTATGCGCTACTTGAAACGGCGCGCGAGCGTTCCATTGAGGTGCGCGCCGCCAAGCTTCAGCTACCCACGAACCTTGATGATCCTGAGCGTATCCGCCAGGGTGCGGGCAACTACAACGCCATGTGCGTGACCTGCCATCTTTCACCAGACGCGGCGGCCACCGAGATGAGCAAGGGCCTGTACCCCGCGCCACCGAACCTAAGCAAACAGCCGGTCGCTCCAGCTGAGGCGTTCTGGGTGATCAAGCACGGCATCAAGGCCAGCGGCATGCCCGCTTGGGGCGGCAGCATGGACGATGAGTTCATATGGAACATGTCGGCCTTCCTGCAGAAGTTGCCCACGCTGGACGCGACTGCGTACAAGGAACTTGTCGACAGCAGCGAGGGCCATTCGCATGGCGGCGGCGAGACGCAAGGCCACCATGACGACGAAAAGGCCGAGGATCACCCTGCCTTATTCGAGCCGGGCAACAACTCCATGCCGCATGCGCACCCGCCGGGCGTGGACGACGATCACCACGGCCCGACACCCAGCGACACGGAAGTCGGGTTGGTGAGCCACGGCCATCCCGACGGCAAGGTGGAGTCGCACCCTGCACCACACACGCCCGTGGCCGATGACGGCCATGCGCACACCCATTGATCTCCTTGGAGCCCACGCAATGAACGCAACAGCAATCTCGTTCACCCTCGCACTGGCACTGGCCGTCGTGTCCCCCGCAATGGCGCAGGCGACACAGCCGCACGCACATCACCCCGCTGCCGCGGCATCTGCGGACGTCGACGTCCCAGTCACTGCAGAGGCCGCGGTCGCCGTAGCGGAGCGTTTCAACAGGGCCCTGTCTAGCGGCGATCTGGCCACGGTCGAAGCCCTGCTCGCTGCCGACGTTCTCATCCTCGAGTCCGGGGGCGCCGAACGCAGCCGCGAGGAATACATGGGCCATCACGCAGTCAGCGATGCGGCGTTCCTCAAGGGCGCCCATCGCCAGCTGCTCCGTCAGCGCGCACGAGCCGCTGGCGAGTTCGCGTGGGTCGGAACCGAAAGCGAGTTGCATGCCCAGAAGGACGGCCAGCCACTGACCGTCCAGAGCGCCGAGACGATGGTGCTGAAGGAGACCGCGGACGGCTGGCGGATCGTCCACATCCACTGGTCCTCGCGGACCAAGCGCTGAGTCGAGAGATTGAAATGACTAGGCTCACATTGCACCGTCTGACTTTTGTGGTCCTTGCCGTGGCTGGTCTGGGTGCTTGCACCCAGGATGCTTCATCCGCGCAACCCACAACCTCGCCCTCCGCACAGGTTGTCGTCCAATCAGCCGACGCGACTCCAGCAGCCCTGCCACGCATGACCGTCCACAAGACCCCGACCTGCGGGTGCTGCGGTGTCTGGATCGACCACGTGCAGAAGGCGGGATTCACCGTGGATGTGCACGACATGGATGACCTGGGTCTGGTCAAGGAGCGGTTGGGTGTCCCCTATGCAAAGGGCTCCTGCCACACGGCCGAGATCGGCGGATACGTCATCGAAGGCCACGTTCCGGCCGCGGACATCAAGCGTCTCCTCGAAGAAAAGCCGAACGCACGCGGCCTGGTCCTCCCAGGGATGCCGCTTGGTTCTCCGGGCATGGAGGTCCCGGAGGGACGCCAGCAGCCGTTCACGGTCGAGCTGATCCATCGCGACGGAACCACTGAACCGTTCGCACAGCACTGATCCGTCGCAGCAACAGGGGACGGTGTTGCGGGCGCGCCGATTCTCGCCCGCGAGGAAGAAGGAGAACTACATGACTCACCATTCCGCAGCACACCGGCCCCAGGCCATGAACGAGTGCATCGACAACTGCACGCAATGCCATGCGATCTGCCTGGAGACCATCAACTACTGCCTGACCAAAGGAGGTGTTCACGCGGCCCCGGAGCATATCGCCCTGTTGGCGACGTGTGCCGATACCTGCGCAACCAGTGCCGACGCGATGCTGCGCGGTGCCAGCGTTCACGACGTGGTTTGCGGTGCCTGCGCGGAGATCTGCCGCCAGTGCGCCGATGCATGCGACGCCATGAACGACCCTGAGATGACGCGCTGCGCCGAAGTTTGTCGCCGCTGCGCGGAAAGCTGCAGCGCCATGGCAGCGTAATGCGTCGAGGATCCCGCCTGAGCCGGTGGGATCCTCGTCTCGCGAAAGCGGAAGTATCAAGAAAATCCGACAAATCGTGGTTTCGGTGACAGTCCGACATCTAACGCTTGTCGCATCGAACACAGCGCGGCCCCTCCCGAACGGGCTTTGCATCACATTCCAATGAGGATTTATCCATATGAAGTCGTCCAACGTCATTCGCTCCTTCGCGCTCGTCCTCGCAATCGCGGCCGGGCAGTTTTCGCTGCAGGTCGCGCACGCCCACGCCGCGCTGCAGCAGTCCACACCGGCGGCAAATGCGGTGGTGGCCTCGCCAGGCCAGATCGATCTCGTGTTCAACGAGACATTGATTCCGCGGGCGTCGCGTCTCAAGTTGCTCATGAAGCACGGCAGTTCCACCATGCCGATCGAGAATTTCACGACCGAGATCGTCAACAACGGCAAGACCCTGCGTGCCAAGTTGCCTGGACCGCTGGCTCCGGGCGTCTATACCGTGGAATACCGCGCCGTCGGTGGTGACAACCACCCCATGCCGGGCAGCTTCAGCTTCACGGTGCGCTGAGGAGTCGCGAATGTTCGACCTGTCGGCTTATGCACTGAGATTCTTGGAATACCTTGTCATCATGGTTCTTTTCGGGGTTCCACTCTTCGGTTGGTACGGGTCGCGTCGATCGGCACTCGCCGACGCCTTGGCCGGGTGGTCACTCATGGGCGTTCTATTGGCGGGTGCCGTAGCCGGTCTCGTGCTCACCGGGCTCGATGTCGTCTTCAAGACCGCGGGCATCATGGGAATGCCGCTTGCCGAGGTTGATCGCGGATCGCTTGGCTGGTATCTGCTCGAGACGTCCGCGGGCCGGGCAGCCATGGCGAGAGGCGCGCTGCTGGTCGCCCTGATGTTCGTGCTCGGATGGCATCGTCGCCGCGGGAAGGTGGAGACCGCCTTCCCGCTGGGGGCGATGCTGGCGGGCGGCGCACTCGCTTCGCTGGCATGGAACGGCCACGCCGCCGCTGGCGAGGGCTTGGCAGGCGCGGTCCGGCTTGCTGCAGGCATCGTCCATCTTCTCGCGGCAGGCGGCTGGATCGCAGCGGTCCTGATGTTCCTTGCCATGCTGCTGCGCGGCAAAGAGACGAACGGCAGCGGGCGTCTGCGATCAACGCATGACTTTCTGCATGGTTTTTCGACGCTGGGAACGATCTTCGTTGGTGCGCTCATCGTGTCCGGCATCGCGCACTACGGGGATCTCACCGCGTGGTCGTTTTCGGCCCTGTTCCAGAGCACCTACGGGAAGTTGCTGCTGTTCAAACTGGCCCTGTTCGCTGGAATGCTGGGTTTGGGAGCGCTGCACCGATGGACGCTGGTGCCGCGCTTGGAACGAGCGCTGACCAGCGGAGATCCCGCGCAGGAGGTGCGGGCTTTGCGGCAGAGTGTTACGGCTGAGGCCGCGCTGGCCATCTTGATCCTGATTGTTGTTTCAGTGCTCGGGACGCTCAGCCCCGAATAGCTGTGTAACCCGCAATGGCACACTGCCTTGGCAGTCCATCCCCACTAAAGCGAGCATCGGCATGAACTCACCGTCGTCCCATGACCATCACCATTCTGCAGGCGCAGCCCCTGTCGAGGCTGCGGATGGACGGGTCACCGATCCGGTCTGTGGCATGCAGGTCGATCCCGCCACGACGCAGCATCATGCGACCCACGCCGACACACCTTTCCACTTCTGCTCGGAGCGATGCCGCGCGAAGTTCGTGGCCGATCCGGAGCGCTATCTGACGCCCCAGGACGAACCCGAGGTGGCACAGCCCGGCGCCATCTACACCTGCCCGATGCACCCGGAAGTCCGGCAACAAGGTCCAGGCAACTGTCCCTTCTGCGGCATGGCGCTGGAGCCGGAAATGCCGAGCCTGGAGGACGATGACAATCCGGAACTTCGCGACTTCTCGCGCCGGTTCTGGTGGACGCTTCCGCTGACTGTGGTGACGCTCGTGCTGGCCATGTTCGGCCAGTACCTCCCGCGTGTCGTGCTGGGCGACGTGCAGATCCTGCCGTTGTCGATCGACGTGCAGACCTGGGTCGAGCTGGTCTTGACCACACCAGTCGTGCTGTGGGCCGGCTGGCCGTTCTTCGAGCGCTGCGTGCAGTCGATCCGCAACCGCAGCCCGAACATGTTCACCCTCATCGGGATTGGCGTTGCGGCCGCCTTTGGCTACAGCCTGGTCGCCACGCTGGCACCCGGCTTGTTCCCACCGTCGTTTACCGAACATGGGCGCGTCGGCGTGTATTACGAGGCGGCGGCGGTGATCGTGTCGCTGACGCTGCTCGGCCAGATGCTGGAGCTACGGGCGCGTTCGAAAACGTCCGCGGCAATCAAGGGCCTGCTTGGTCTGGCGCCCAAGGAAGCCCGGCGGGTCAATGCCGACGGCACCGAGGAAGACATCCCGCTAACCCACGTGCATGTCGGCGACCACCTGCGCGTGCGACCCGGCGAAAAGTTGCCGGTGGATGGCGAAGTGGTGGAAGGCCGCTCCAGGGTCGACGAGTCGATGCTCACCGGCGAGCCGATCCCGGTCGAGAAAACCACTGGCGATCAGGTCATCGGCGCGACCCAGAACGGCACCGGCGCGCTGGTGATCCGCGCCGCCAAGGTGGGTTCCGACACTGTGCTGTCGCAGATCGTGCAGCTGGTCGCGCAGGCGCAGCGCGCTCGCGCGCCGATGCAGCGGATGGCCGATACCGTCGCCTACTGGTTCGTGCTCGCGGTCCTGGCGATCGCGGTGGCCACCTTCTTCATCTGGGGCTTCTTCGGCCCGGAGCCGGCCTGGACCTTTGCCATCCTGAACGCGGTTTCGGTGTTGATCATCGCCTGCCCCTGCGCGCTGGGTCTGGCCACGCCGATGTCGATCATGGTCGCCACCGGCAAGGCGGCACAGGTGGGCGTGTTGTTCCGCGATGCCGAGGCCATCGAGCACATGCGCCGCATCGATACCCTCATCGTCGACAAGACCGGCACCCTCACCGAAGGACGCCCCGCGTTCAAGGAAGTCGTGGCCTTCGAGGGCTTCGACGCCGACCAGGTGCTGCACCTGGCGGCCAGCCTGGACCAGGGCAGCGAGCATCCGCTGGCCGATGCCATCGTGGCCGAGGCCCGACGCCGGAACTTCGAGTTCGACCGCGTGGAGGACTTCGACTCGGTGACCGGCATGGGTGTGCGCGGAACCGTCGCCGGTCGCGCGCTTGCGCTGGGCAATACCGCCCTCATGGATGATCTGGGCGCCGATCCCGGTGCGCATGTCGACGTCGCCGAGCGTCTGCGCCGCGAGGGTGCGAGCGCCATGTTCCTCGCCGTGGACGGTCGCCTGGCGGGTCTGATCGCGGTCGCAGACCCGATCAAGGCGTCGGCCGCGGCCGCCATCAATGAGCTGCACGCCGCCGGGCTGCGCATCATCATGGCCACCGGCGACGGGCTCACCACCGCACGGGCTGTGGCCACAGAGTTGGGCCTGGACGAAGTGCATGGCGAGGTCCGCCCCGAGGACAAGGCCGAACTGGTGCAGCGCCTCAAGCGCGAAGGCCGGCGGGTGGCGATGGCGGGCGACGGCATCAACGACGCGCCGGCGCTGGCCGCCGCCGACGTCGGCATTGCCATGGGTACTGGCACCGACGTCGCGATGTCGAGCGCGCAGATCACCCTGGTCAAGGGCGACCTGCGCGGCATCCTGCGCGCCCGGAAGATCTCTCAGGCCACCGTGGCCAACATGAAGCAGAACCTCACCTTCGCGTTCGTCTACAACGCGCTCGGGGTTCCGCTCGCGGCCGGGGTGCTCTACCCCGCGTTCGGGATCCTACTGAGTCCGATGGTCGCGGCGCTCGCCATGAGCGTGAGCTCGGTTTCGGTGGTCACCAATGCCCTGCGTTTGTCCGGCTCCACCGTTGTTGCCACCCCCCACCCTGACCGCGCCGATGAGCCTGCGCGCGGCCATTCCTGTCACTGATGGCTCATATCCCACAAGGAGTACTGCAATGAAGCGTTATGCCTCCCTCTCGATGATGGCCTTGTTCCTGATGGCGGGCGCGGCCTTCGCCGGCGGCCAGACCACCACGCCCACCACCGACCACGGTCAGCACAAGCCGGCGGCGGCCGATGCCGATTTCACCAAGCTCGATGCCAACAAGGACGGCTCGCTGTCCAAGGAAGAACTGGCCAAGCACAAGCTGGCGCCGCACTTTGGCATGCTCGATAGCAACAAAGACGGCAAGCTGAGCCCGCAGGAATTCGCTGCCGGCAAGGGTATGTAAGTGTTCTCAGCCCGGGAGCTGTTCCAACAGTTCCCGGGTTCTTCCGCCGTTCTGCCATTCCCACGGAGATTGTTATGTCCTCTTCGCACGGTACGCACGAAAACGCGCAAGACCCGCAGTCCCAGCACGCAAAACCGCACGCCTCACACCAACCTGCCCACCAGGCACAACAAGGGCATCAAGGCCATTACGGCCGCCTGTTGTTGATGATGGGCCTGTCTTTCGTGGCCATGTACGCATTGATGTACGCAATGGTCGATCAGTGGGCTAACGTCTATAACAACGTCAACCAGTTCTACATGGCGGGCCTGATGGCCGCTCCCATGCTGCTGATCGAGCTGTGGCTAATGTCCAGCATGTACCCCGATCGCCGACGCAATCTGATTCTGGCTGGTCTGACGGTGGCGTTCATGCTGTTCTGCTGGTGGGGCATTCGCACTCAAGCAGCGGTCACTGACAAGCAGTTCATCCGTTCGATGATTCCCCACCACGCTGGCGCCATCCTGATGTGTGAGGAGAATCGTCTGAAGGATCCTGAGTTGGTGAAGCTCTGCCAGGACATTATTACCTCGCAGACACAGGAGATCGCGCAAATGAAGCAGTTGCTGGCTGAGCGTTCCCGTTAGCTCACTGCCTTTTGCCAGCCGATATCACTTCACTGAGCCTGCGCACTGACCATTCGGTGGATCAAACGCGCGGCCACACGTGCGGTGGCTTGATCCGGATCCAGGGGCGGACACAGTTCCGCCACGTCGACCACACGTACCTTGCCCGAGGCCATGACCAGATCCAGCAGGGCTTCCAGGACCTCCAGACTCACCCCGCGTGGGTTGGGGGCGCTCACGCCCGGGGCCACCACCATTGAGTACGCCGGCAAGATCACCAGCGGCTTGGGTAGCTACACCCAGTGGCGTGGCTTGGGCTCACTGCGTATGGGCAAGAACCGTTGGACCGGCGTCTATTCGGCGCAGTACATCGGCAGCGCGGACGACATCATCGCCGTGCCCGACACGATCGGCTCGCATGTGTCCAGCGTGGTGTACCACAGCCTGCAACTGAGCTACGGCATCAAGAAGAAATGGGATATCTCCGCCGGCGTTGAAAAAGTGCTCGATAAGAAGGCGCCGTTCGTGAAGAACAACCCCAACACCGACACCGACACCATGACGTACGACTTGCTGGGTCGTCGCTGGAATGTCCGCTTTGGTTACCACTGGTAAGCCACGATCACGAGGAGCTACACATCATGAGAAACACGCAACTATCCGCCACACTACTGCTGTTCGCTGTGGCCGGCAGTGCCGGTGCGCACGACCTGTTTGTCGCT
Organism: Xanthomonas vesicatoria ATCC 35937; assembly: GCF_001908725.1. Classification (NCBI taxonomy): domain Bacteria; kingdom Pseudomonadati; phylum Pseudomonadota; class Gammaproteobacteria; order Lysobacterales; family Lysobacteraceae; genus Xanthomonas; species Xanthomonas vesicatoria. Next base: position 157,130 of record NZ_CP018726.1, read on the forward strand.
TTCTCCAAGCCTGGCACCGCAGCGGGCGAGGCGAACACCGCCTTGGTGAACAACGGCACCTTCGATGAAAGTGCTGGCGCAGTCACCCGAGCGCGTCTACAGGACGTTTCGCTGAGCCAGGACGGTGCCAAGGCCGCCCCGGACCTGGCCAGTTGGAAAGAGATCGGCAAGCAAAGCCAGCTCACCGTCCATCCGGCGGGCGAGGGCACCTATCTGCTGGGTGTCTCGACGATGGCTTCCACCAGCACACGTACGGCCAGCGAGTTCGGCAAGTACCTGGAGCTGGAAGACTTGCCCGATACGCTGGCCACCTATGACGCAAGCAAGTTCCCCAAAGGCGTCACCTATAGCTATACCAAGCATGCCCGTGCCATTGGACAGGTGGGCACGAAACTGACCGACGACTTCGCTGCCTCGCTGGGCTATCCGTTGGAGATCCGCTTGACCCGCAATCCTGGAAGCGTGAAGGTCGGCGAACAGCTGTCGTTCCAAGTGCTGCAGCAGGGCACGCCAGTGCCCAACCTACGCGTGTACGTCGGTCATCGTGCTGATGCACCGGTCAAGGGCGGGCACGGTAGCGCTACGCTCCTGCGCACCGATGCCCAAGGCCAAGCCAGTTTCCAGGTGACCACCGCCAAGACCTGGTACATCCACACCAATCACATGGTGCCCTCTACACAAAAGGCTTTGGATTTTGTGTCGGATCGGGCGTCGCTGAGCTTTGAGATTTCCCCGCACGCCGGGCACTGACAAGTAGGCACGTAGGCAGTACTCTCCCCTTTGACGCCAGTCATGACTTCTTCCATGACTCGCGTCTTTTTGTGGGGACGGACCTCAGGTGCTCAGTCTGTCTCTCATTGGTCGCCCCGCGCCGCGCGCAATCCACGTCGCCGCACCAGATAGAACGCTGCGGGAATCACCACCATAGAGAGCACCGGTGCGGTGAGCATGCCACCCAGCATCGGCGCGGCGATACGTTGCATGACCTCCGAGCCGGCACCGGCACCAACGAACAGCGGAAACAACCCGGCCAGGATGACGGCTACCGTCATCGCCTTCGGGCGCACCCGCTGCACGGCACCTTCGTAGATAGCCTCTTGCAGGGTAGACACATCTTCCGGCGCACCGCTGGCCAAGCGCTGCTCCCAAGCATGACGCAGGTACAGCAACATGATGACGCCGAACTCAGCCGCAACGCCACCCAGGGCGATGAATCCGATCATGCTGGCTACCGAAATCGCATGGCCCAGCCCCCAGATCAACCAGAAACCGCCCACCAACGCCAAGGGCAAGCTGAGCAGGATGATGGATACATCGCTGAGCCGGCGAAACACCATCCAGATGACCAGGAAGATGATCGCCAACGCCGCGGGCACCACCCATTGCAGGCGTGCCAATGCCCGTTGCAGATACTCGTACTGCCCCGACCAGGCCAGACCATAGCCGGCAGGCAAACTCACCTGGGTCTGCATCGCGGCTTGCAGGTCCTGGACCACCGGTCCTAAGTCGCGATCGGCCACATCGACGTAGATGTAGCCCACCAACCGGCCGTTATCGCTCTTGAGCATCGGCGGGCCTGGGCTGATTGACAGCTCCGCCACCTGGCTCAAGGTCAGTTGCACACCGCCTGGCGCGATCAGCGGCAGATCCTGCAAGGCCTGCAATGAGTCGCGCTGGCCACGGGGGTAGCGCAAGACGATGGGATAGCGCTCGCGCCCCTCGATCGTTTCCCCGATTGGATCGCCGCCAACGACCGTGGCAATCAGTTGCTGGAGTTGGCCTTGAGTGAATCCATAACGCGCAGCGATTTCCGGGCGCACCTGTACATCGACATAGCGCCCGCCGGTGACGCGTTCGGCCAGTGCCGAACTCACGCCGGGCACAGTCTTGGCCACCTGCTCGATCTGCTGGCTCAGGCGCTCGATCTGCTCCACATCTGGTCCGGAGACCTTGATCCCAATCGGGCTTTTGATGCCGGTGGCCAACATATCGATGCGATTGCGAATGGGCGGTACCCATAGATTGGTTAGACCGGGAATCTTGACCGCGGCGTCCAACTCTTGGCGTAGCTTCTGAAGGGTCATGCCCGGGCGCCATTGATCCCGCGGCTTGAAGGTCACGGTGGTCTCAAACATTTCCATAGGTGCCGGATCGGTCGCACTTTCGGCACGGCCGGCCTTGCCGAACACGTGCTCGACCTCCGGTACGGTTTTGATCATCCGTCCTGAGAGCTGAAGCAACTGGCGCGCCTTGTCGGCTGACAGGCCTGGCAACGCAGTGGGCATGTACAGCAGGCTGCCTTCTTCCAAGGGTGGCATGAATTCACTGCCCAACCGGCTAAAGGGGATCAAGGTGAGCACCAGCAGCAGGCCACTGAGCAGCAAGGTGACACCGGGATGTTTGAGGACCCACAACAGAATGGGCCGGTATCCGGCGATCAGGATGCGATTTATGGGGTTCTGTTGTTCCGGCCGGATGTGGCCGCGGATCAGGTAGCCCATCAGCACGGGGATCAAGGTCACCGACAACCCTGCTGCGGCGGCCATCGCGTAGGTCTTGGTGTAGGCCAAGGGCGAGAATAAACGCCCTTCCTGCGCCTGCAGGGCAAAAACCGGCATGAAGGATAGGGTGATGACCAGCAAGCTCGCGAACAGGGCCGGTCCGACCTCGGCCGCCGAGCGGGCCATCAACTGCCAGCGCTCCTCACCCTGGGGTTCCCGACCGTGCTCCTCCCGCCAGTGCTCCAGATGCTTGTGTGCATTTTCGATCATCACCACCGCTGCATCGACCATCGCACCAATGGCGATGGCGATGCCTCCTAACGACAGCAAGTTGGCGGAGATCCCCTGGGCGTGCATCACGATGAAGGCCGCTAGGATACCCAAGGGTAGGGTGATGACGGCCACCAACGCCGAGCGTAGGTGCCACAGGAACAGCAGGCATACCAGCGCTACGACCAGGAACTCTTCACCAAGCTTATGGGTGAGGTTGCGTACCGCATCCTGGATTAGCTCGGAGCGGTCGTACACCGCCACCACTTCCACGCCTTCGGGCAAGCTGGATTGCAACGCCTGCAGTCGCGCTTTGACGTTCCGAATGGCCCCCAAGGCATCCTTGCCGGTCCGCAGGACGATCACGCCGCCGGCCACCTCACCTTGACCATCCAACTCTGCGATACCACGACGGAAGACCGGCCCGCGACTGATCGTGGCCACCTCGCCGAGCAAGACGGGGATGCCGTCGTTGCCGGTTACCGGCACCTGTTCGAACGCCTCCTGTGTGCGCAGGTAGCCTTCGCTACGCACCATCAGTTCGGCTTCGCCTTGTTCGATCACGGAGCCCCCGGTAGCGCCGTTGGCCGCATCCACCGCCTCGATGAGCTCGGCCACCGTCAGTCCACGGGCCGCCAACGCCTGCGGATCCGGCTGGATCTGCCAGGCGCGCACCGCACCGCCCACACTGGCTACTTCAGCCACGTCCGGCACGGTTTTTAGCTCATAACGAAGAAACCAGTCCTGCAACGCACGCAGCTGCCCCACATCACGTTGACCGGTCCGATCCACCAAGGCGTACTGGTAGATCCAGCCCAGCCCTGTCGCATCAGGACCCAGCGCCGGATTCACATTCGGCGGAAGTCGATCGCGCACCTGGCTCAAGTACTCGAGCACTCGAGAGCGAGCCCAGTACAGATCAGTGGCATCGTCAAACAGGATGTAGACGAACGAATCACCGAAGAAGGAGAAGCCGCGTACCGCTTTCACGCCCGGCACGGACAACATCGTGGTGGCCAACGGGTAGGTGACTTGGTCTTCGATGATACGCGGGGTTTGCCCAGCCCATTGCGTGCGGATGATGACTTGGGTATCCGACAGGTCCGGCAGCGCATCCAGCGGCGTGTTCTTTATCGACCAGATGCCGACCACCGCCAGCAGCGCGGCGGCAACCAGCACCAGCACGCGATTGGCGATGCAAGCATGGATCAGGCGCGCGATCATGGCGTGCCCTCCATCGCTTCGGACATGACGGCGCTTGCCTGGCAATCAGCGGCTGCGGCGGAGCCGAACTTGGGTACCAACTGCATATCCATGAACGGTGACTTGCCCGGCTTGTCGAAATGCTTCTCCGGCACCATCGGGTCATACCAGTACTGCACCGGGCAGCGTGGCGGCGTGGAGGTGGAGGTCTCTGGCGCGACAGGCGCAGGCTGTCTGGACGGTGACGGCACGACAGTGCGTGCGTCGTGCCCGGCGTCATGGCGCTCGTGTACACCTGATGCGCTGGCAGGGCTTGTAGGTTGTGCAGCGCCCAGGCGCTCCAACGCACCGGAGAGATTGGCTTCAGAGTCGAGCAGGAACTGACCCGAGACCACCACGCGTTCACCACCGGCCAAGCCTGCCACGATCTGCGTGCGCCCTTGCACGCTACGTCCGGCACTCACCCGCACTGGCCGGAAGCTCCCGTCCGGATCCTGCACGATGACCCGGCTGTCCCGCCCGGTGGCAATCAGCGCCTCCGTGGGAACGACTGGCAAGGCCTGCTCGGCATCGGGCTGCACCAGAACCTCGGCGAACATGCCCGGCACCAGCCGACGCTGCGGGTTGCGCAGCACAATTCGCGCCCGCTGCGTGCGACTAGCCATGTCGACCTGGGGAAGCAACGCCTGGATCTGTCCGCCAAAGCGCTCTGCCGGCCATGCATTGACCGTGGCCTGCACTGAGGTCCCCAGCCGCAAGGTGCCCAGCGCTGCCTGGGGCACCGAGGCCTCCAGCCACAGCGTGTCCAGCCCATTGATCTTGAACAGTGGCGTACCGGGTATCACCGTCTGCCCCTCGCGTGCCAGGATCTCGGTCACGACACCACTGTGGTCTGCGCCAAGCACGACGCCACTTCTGGCCGAGGCGCCAGAAGGAACACCCAACGAACGCAACCGTTGTTGCGCGGCACCCTGTAGCTCACGCGCGCTCGCGGACTGAGCTTGGCTCAGGGTATGTGCTTCGGCGATGGCCGCGTTCCATGCCGGGGCCTGCACGGTGGCCAGCGCTTGACCACGACGAACCTCGGTAAACGGCGCCTTTACCTGCACGTGGGTGATCAAGCCTTCCGTGCGCGCACTGACCACGGTTTCCTGGGTCAGATCCCACGTCAGTGTGCCCGGCACGCGTACAGCAGTCCCTAGTGACTCTACCGTCACTTCCTGAGTGCGTATGCCCACGTTCTGCTGCAGGCGCGGATCGATCTGCGTTCCGCCGCCCATGGCCTCATCTGCGTATTTGGGCAGCAACTTCATATCCATGAACGGAGATTTGCCCGGCTTGTCGAATCGCTGCTCCGGCGCCATGGGGTCGTACCAGTACAACACCTTGCGCGCTTGACCTGCGCCGCTCGTGCCGGTGGGCGGGGTGGAATCAGAGGTTCGAGTCATCCAGGCGTAGCCGCTGGCAAAGCCGAGCGCCAGCAACCCGAGGGCCACGGCGAGCTGTGTGAGACGCGTCTTGGTCGGGGTCATGGCGTGTTCTCCTCATGGGGCAGCAGATAGGCCAGTGCCGCCCAGGCACGGCCCTGTTCGCCCAGCAGACGGGCGTTCTCCAGTTGCAATTCGATCTCATCGCGCCGCGCTTCCAGCCACGGCTGCAGGTCGGCACCGGCGCCGTAGGCGGCCAACGCCGTGCGTGCGCGATCGCGCGCCAAAGGCAGGCTCTGCGTGTTCTGACGCTCCAACTGGCCGGTTAACCCGCGCCATCGCGCCATCGCGCGTTGCACCGACTCGGCTTGGATGCGCCGGGCCTCATCGCGCTCTGCGGACACCGCCTCCAGCTCAGCCCGTCGTGCCACGATGCCTCGTGCTTGGCGGTTCTTCTGGAACAGCGGCAGGCCCACGCCCACTTCCACCATGAGCATGTCGCTGCGCGCCATGCCGTCGAGTGCGCGCTCGCGACGTCCGTAGGTGAGCTCCACACTCCAATCCGGGCGGGTTTCGGCCACGGCCGCATCCACCTGGGCCTGGGCTAAGCTCTGGCGTGCCTCCCAGCCCAGTAGTGGTGTGTGCTGGTCCAGGTTGGCCAGCAGTTGGGTGGGCTCCAATGGCAACTGCGAAAAATCCGGCGCCGTACCACTGGCCAAGATCGCCTCTGGTGCAATACCCAACCACCGCGCCAGGCCGGCCTGCGCCGCGGCGTGCTCCGCATGTACCTGCTCCAGGCGATTGTCCAACTGCAGTAGGACGGCCTGGGCGGCAAGCACGTCACTGGCCCCGGCCGTGCCACCTGCCAAGCGAGCACGCGCCGCACGCTCGGCTATGCGCGCCGGCTCGCGCAAACCTTCCAACGCATCTACGGCTTGCTGCGTACTCCACAGCTCGATCCAGGCCTGCGCGGCCGCTTGGACCACCATCTGCTGTTCGACCATCGACAGTGAGCGCGCTTGTGCCAGCGTCGCTTGAGCCAGCGCTTGCTCGGCACGTCGTTTCGCACGGGCAGGAAACTCCTGCATCAGCCCGACTTGCTGGGTGGTCATCTCGTCTGCCCGCAGACTGAAGGCATCGGGTCCGCTGACGGGCCAGTTCGCCAGCCCCACGATCAGACGTGGATCGGGCAACGCGCCGGCACGCGCGGCTTCTTCGGTACTTGCATCGATCTGGGATCGGCGCACCTGCAGGGTAGGGGCGTTAGCAAGCGCTTGTTGTAGTGCTTCGGGATAGCTGATCGGGATAGCGGGCGGTGCCGCCACCACAGGACCACTGAGCGCCAGGGCAAACAACACCCCGCACGCCATCCTGCGTCTTGCACGCAGAAAGAAGGACATCTCCATAAGACCTCCGGACAAACGACAACGAGCGTGCTGCAACACAAGCAGCACGAGCACGGGTCAATCCAGGAGGGGCTTAAATCAGCAGGCTACAGAAGCGCTGCAGGGGGGGCGGATCGGACACGCACACCGGAACATCCCGATAGAACTGTGCGTGTACCGGTGGCAACAGAGCCTGCACGAGCGCGAAGGCGGCCAGCGCGGGCTGGTAAGGCACTTGAGGGGCCTTCGCATCGGCCGTGGCGATGTGATCGCGCTGGCAATGCTGGTCGCACAACGCCGGAGCATCGGGATCCGGCGCGGACATCTCTTCGCAACCGACCATCAGGGTCGCTTGTCCAGCATCCACCGATTCCAGCGGACAGGCGTAGGCCACCAGCGCCAGTTGTTGCAGCAGCAGCGCCCACAGTCCCAGCCATGCCAGTCGGGCACGAGGACGGGGTCGCCGCCATCGCCTCAGCAGCTTCACCATGACAGCTCCCGCACGCCCGAAGCAGCGCCTGCGGACGCTGGGCAGATCAGGGCAGGGGACGTGCGAGCTCTCATGATTGCCAGTCTAGCCCTCTTGGGGCCGACTGGCATTGATCACGATCAAGCCATCGCGCGGACTCAGCGGTGGCATCCGCCGCAGCAGGGGGATGCGGCCGGGGCGGCTGGCGTGTCGGCCTCAGAAGGGAGCACGGCGGCGATCACATACCGGAATTGACCGAGGAGGAGAAGGATCGGCAGACCCGCGAGGGTTTGGCCGACGTCGACGCTGGACGGACGATCCCGCACTAGGAACTACTGCAATGGGTCAGGCGACTGTCGGAGCCTTCTTGTTGAGGCTTTCCGTTGGGTCAGGAGCGTGGAAACTCTTGAATCCAATATTCAAGAAGGGCACGCGTGCCTGAGCAGTACTTCCGCAATGCCTCTGTCACGCGACTTCTGGTTCGATCAAGCCTAGCTCTGTAATCCACGAACTGTTGACGTCGAGGGGTGTTTCCTCGTTGAATCATGGCGATAGAGCCGATTCGGCTGTTTTTCTCACGAATCCCTGCCGACCCTCAAGTAGAAGCATTTTTCCGTCGTTGACGGTGGTGCCCCTGGTCGGAATCGAACCGACGTGTACGCGCTTATCTGGCGCGTGCTCTCACCGGGGTATAAGGCCGGCCCTCTGACCAACATGAGCAACAGGGGCGTGATCGATCGATGCGATCACGCCGGTATTCGAGGGTCGAGCTGGCTCAGGCGGTTCATGGGGCAAGCATACCGGGGATGGACGCTATGCCGCTATCCCCGGGCGCGGCGGTAGGAGTGGGCCCACGCCGGAGCAGAGATCCGGCCGGTCGCCACCAGCCAGGCCATCCGCAAGGCCTGCGCGTCCACCAACGCATGGTGGCGCCTGGCCCTATGTTCCGGATGGGCTGCGAACCAGTCCTCGACCAGCAGCCCAGGAAGGCCTTCCTTCGACATGCATGTCATGACCGGGGCCGGCCGGGGTCCGCATGCGGCAACCTGGTCATCGGGTAGCTCAAAACCATCCAGTGCATACCGCAGCAGCTGGAGATCGTTCGGGAAATCCGCCATCACCGCCAGCGCGTCGGTCTCGCTGAGGAAGGCGCGCAGCTCGGTAGTCAGGACGGCATCCGGCAGGGCTGCGTCGCCGCGGTCGAGCAGCGGGTAGACGCTCTGACGAACGAAGTCGGTGGGAGCATCGGGCAGGCTGGCTCGCTCAGCGTAGAAAAGGCGGTCTCCATCCTCGTTCACCAGCGCCAGGCTCACCAGCTCGCTGCCGGTTACATCGGCCCACTCGGTGTCCAAGAAGTAGTACGTGGTGGCCATAGTTGAATGGTGCCACGGCCTCCTGGGGAGGGCCGAGCCTGGAAGTGCGCCGAGGGTAGAATTCACCGATCCATCAATCGGTTAGCGAAGATCTGGCCGTGTTCGTAACGATTCCCTGCCAACCCTCTCGTCCGCCTGGGGCAAGCGGAACAGCACTGCGAGGGCACTTCCGTCGTTGTACTTCGGCATCGTCGATCTCCTGCGCTGTATCTGGCGGTGGGTCCATTCTACGGGCTTTTTCGGCCCTTGTGCAATGAGATTACACATCGTATTACGTATCACATCATAAAATGAGCAATGTCGTACAATTACACTTGTCGGACGCCATTCAGGTATGCGAGCATGACGCATCGCCCGGCTGTGGCTGTGCGTCGGTGATTTAGAAGGTCGGTATGCTGGGCCCGCAGTCCGCGGGTCGCCGCGCTAGGAGCAAGTCGATGGGCACGAACGCCGCGATCGAGAAGACACAACCGCCGCCGTTGCGGCAGGCGACGGTGCTGGTGCCCGCCGCCAAGATGCCTGAATTCACCAAGCGCCTTGAAGCACTCAATACGAAAGCGGCCAAGTTCGGGCTCGATGCCCTCACGGTCGAACTGGCGCACGTCACGCCCTATCTGCAGCAGCGCCAAGTGCGCGCCGCAGGCGAAGAAGTGACGCTGGTCCCGTGGACCACCAGCGCGCCGCTGCCGGCCGACGCCGTGGGCCTGATCGACATGCACAGCCTGCTCCTGCGCTTCCCACTGGTCAAGCTGGGCGACTGGCACGTTGTCGCCCAGCTCGATGCCACGCCTGCGGCCGGCGCGCTGGTGTTCGCGGTGACGGATGGGGCGGCCGATCGCGCCGAGGCGGCACGCCGGCGTGACCACCCCATGCACTGTGAGCATTGCCACACGGCCCGGGCACGCAAGCAGATCTACCTGCTCCGCAACAGCAGCACCGGCACCTATCAGCAAGTGGGCAGCACATGCCTGCAGGACTTCACTGGGATCGATCCGGCCCGGGCGCTCTTCCTGGCCAAGCTGGCCGACTTCGAGCGCTACGCCGATGCGCTGGGCGACCAGGCCGCCGCGGGGGTGGCCGGGGCGGTCGCCACCTTGGACTATCTGGCGCGCGTCTTGTTCCTGTGCGAGTCCAGCAGCTTCATCCCCGTTGGCAAAGCACGGGAACTACGCATTGACGCCACCTACCTGCAAGCGACCGAGCTCTCGGAAGCGCATCGACGCAATCCGGCCGCTGGCCGCGCCTTTGCCGCCGCGCGGGAACGCCTGCGGGCCGAAGCTGCCGCGATGGTCGCCTGGTTTGCCGGCCGCGAGCCTAAGGACGACTTTGAAGCCAACGTCAAAGCGGTGCTGGCCAGCGACACCATCAAGGTGGACGCACGGCACCTGGCGATCGCCGCCGCGGCCGTGCCGACCTACCAGCGGCACCAGAGCGCTGCGCAGCAGCTGCTGCGGGCCGCCCGCTCGGCCCACGTGGCCGCCGAGGGCGACAAGTTGGAGCGTCCCTTGCGCGTCTACCAGGTCGAGACGTTCGACACACACTACGGGCCGCAGGAACGCCTGAGTCTAATTGACGACGAGGGCAACTGCTTCACCTGGCGGACCGCTGCCGCGCCGGCGGAGCTCGTGAGCCGCGCCAATCGCGAGCGCCGCTTTGATGCCGGCTTCAAGATCAAAAAGCACATCACTTCCCAGGGCACCGCAATCACCGAGATCTCCCACGTCCGCGTCAAGCGCTGGCTACCCTAGCAACATCTGTGCGCCAATCGCGCGGCACGCGCAGGTTGCGTGCGCCCGCGACGATGGTGGATGGCCACCGCTACGATAGACCGTGTGGCTCAACGCGCCGGAGCATGGGTTGACAAACTCCAGGCAAGTATCAAGACGACGGAGCAATGCAGTGAAAATGAGCGGCGCAGAGTACAAGGCCTGGCAGTCATCCGAGTGGGGTAGCGCCTGGTGGGAGGAGTACGAGATGTTGATCAACGGCGTCGTCGTGGATGACATCGCCCTTGATGAGGTTAAGGATGCCGACAAGATCGTCATCAATGGAGGCGTGGTCTTTGCTGATGAGAACGACCGCGCTGGCTGTTCGGCGACGTCGCACTTCAACCGATGGAAGAAAGCCCAAACCACGCAATTCGTCAGCGTCCAGGTCAGCAACGATGACGTGCAGGCACTACAAGAATTGCTCACGCAATTCGGTCAAGGCCGCACGAATTTCAAGGTCACGCTCGGCAGCTAACCGAAGTGACCTCTGTCCAGGTACCAATCTACTTTGCGAGAACTACACAAATGCCTACAGCCGGTCTTGAAAGGGGCACCGAGCACCCTCAACGAGCGAGAGCCACCGAAAGCAGTCCGAATTCCATCACCCCACCGCTCAAACCGGTAACGGCCATCTACATCGACACCGGGCTCGTCTACAGGCTTGTAGAAGCAGTGGTGAGCACGCCTTTTGGCATCCATCGTGGCGCTGATGGGCAGAGCTACTGTTTGTCGCATATAGCCACCGGTTACCGGATCGGCAGCGGCTTCGCATCGCTCGATCAAGTCCTCGCTCTGTGCGAAGACTTGCGCCGGATGAAGATCACCTGGGACTTCACGGACAAGGCGGTGATCGCAGGGTGGTCATACTATGCGCGCAACAAAATCCTAAGCCTCATCACCAAACACGGCGGAACGACCGGGAGCACGACGCGATGACCCATAATGAGGCCATTACGGCGCCAGAGACATCACCGCAGCTGGTGAGCATCCCGCCCCAGGTAATTCAGGCTGCTGCGATCGCATCCGCCGGCGGCGCAGTAGAGTGGAACCTACTGAGTGCCAGAGCTCAACAAGAAGCACATGCCGACTGCGAGGTGATCATCCGCGCCGCCTTCAGCGCACTGCGGCAAGCAGGTGTGGCATCGGATGGAAGCGATGCGTCTACGATCACGACCATCCGCAGACTCCGCGCTGCATTGGAGTTGATTGCTACGCAAGGGCCGCACTTCGGTCACGATGGCACGCAAGAAACCTGGGTGCATTGGGAAGATATCGCCCGTAAAGCACTGACCGATCAGGCTGCCGGTTACACACACCTGTCCACGCAGCCCGACCAAATACCAACCATCCCTCAACAACAAGAACCCTCATACTGGACCAAGACCTTGCTAGCGAGCGCGCAGAAGCTGCGTGACCGCACAGGCGTTCAGCGGGATGGCGATGCGGAAGATCTAGAGCGGCTAGCGGCCGCGATCCGCGCGCCGAATGGCTACATCGTGAAGGTTGGGGGTGCGGCCTATCGCTACGACCTGTGCGCTTCTACCGCCGCCTACGCCCGCGAGGCTGCTCTGGCGAAGGGGCTGGAAGCGGAGAATTTCACCGTCGAGCCATTCCTGGTGATCCACCCATGAGCAAGCTGATCGCGCCGCTATGACCGTCCCCTCCAGCAGGATCCAACGCGTACGCCGGGCCGGCAGCGAGCATCAGGTGGTAACGGTCCAAAGCCCAAAACAGGCCAGTGCACGCTACTGCAAGCGCCCATGCCCTGATTGCCCGTGGCGCGTCGACGCGGTGGGCAAGTGGCCAGCAGAAGCATTTCGTGCATCTGCTGAGACGGCGTATGACATGGCCACGCACACGTTCGCGTGCCACTCTACCGGCGCCACCAACCCGCGGCTATGCGCAGGGTTCCTTCTGCGAGGCGCAGACCATAATTTGAGCGTCCGCCTTGAGCGAATGCACGGTCGTGTGGGCCGCGATGTCGAAGACGGCGGGCAGATCCTTCACGCATCCTACGTCGCCATGGCCGTCGCCAATGGGGTACCAAGCAATGATCCAGCACTACAGGCATGCCGCGAAAGCTACTTCGAGGCACAGCAAGTTGATTCGGGTGAATAATGACCACTGCTCCTGAGGGCTCTGATTTTCCTGTGAACCAACCGGTGCTCGGAAAGCTCACCGAACGCGCCCTAACCCGCTTCCAAAAGGCTATCGACCGACGCATCAAGCGTTATCTCGACTTCGACAAGTTCCGCGATCATGCCGCAGCGCGACTCCACACGCTTGCCTCCGAGAACGAAGAAATAGCGTACTTCCTCTCCTATGGATTCTACGTGCTCGAAGGCGGGAAGACAGCTGGCTGGGATGATAGTGTTGTTAAAGTCCAATTCGGCAGCCGCCCCTATCTCACTGCGTATGGTGAGCCTCAGTTGGTCTATGGCGAAATGTCAAAGAGCCTGCGTGTATTCACTGAGCAGGGCGCATCACTATTGTATCAACGTGGCGACGATGGCCATGTCATGTGTCTCCTCTACCCTGCCTCATCGGAGCGAGAGCCAAAAACGGTTTCTATGGTGGTGCTCAAGGTCGTTAACGATCCTTCCAATCTTCTCAACGATCGACTGCTCCGTAGCCACCTGAAAACCCTTGCTGCCTACATGGCTGTGACCAGCTTAGATGGCTCTCCGACCATGCTGCAGAGGTGCCGGTACTGGTGGCTACACCTGACAAAGCAGCGCACGATCGGCGGCGTCGTACGACCACGTCAGATACAGGTGATTGCTGGCAAACTGCTGCTCTGGGTAGCAACCGTCGCCTTCAGCGGTATCGCTCTTTTTTTGATTCAGCGCAGGTGGCCTGAAAAGGATGCCGTCACCCCAGCCCTCCTGCAGGCCAGCCAGGCAGCGCAGCGCAAGAGTGAAGCGCAGCTCCGAGTGCTGGAACAGATCCGAGACACAATGGCGGCATCTGCTCCAACCCGTGCGACGCCATCGGCGCCAGTGAAAGTATCCTCCCCAGGCGCGCCAGCCGAGGATGGAAAATAAATGCTTCGCATACCCTACCCCGTTCCTGAGGAAAAGCGCGACGACGCGCTACAGGCATTGGCCGCTGGCCAACCGGTGAGCATTGGCCAGGCATCCCTGCATCCAGACCCTGCGGAGGAAGTGATCTGGGGAGTGGATCCCTACGGCATGGACTGCCTCCTCTCCGCCGGTGGAAGCGGAAGATCGAGTTGCGAACTTGCAATCACCTGGGCGGAGAGTGTGCACGCGGGTACGCACCGTGCCGAACTAACTTATGACTTCTAAGCAAGACACATCAGGGCGACCAGCAGCAGCAGTTGAGGGGCGGCGTAAGCGCACATATGCAAAGTCCCCCTTCATGACGCCAGGTGAAGGGGTCCCAGTTGCACCAGCTGTCCAGACGGCCCTCGAAGCATTGCCGGCGCCGCACCATGGAAAGCTGGAGCTTGTCGACCTGCCTGTACAGGTTCCCGGCGTTCGGTTCGAGCTCACCATCAAGCAGCTCGCGCAGGCTCAGGCCATCTTTCGAGACCTGTTCACACACGAAATCCAGCCGTACGCGGACAACAGCCGCAAGTCTATCCGCACCGATTGGCGGCACTGGATCGCCTTCTGTGCTGAACGTGATCGCGTGTGCATGCCAGTTCAACTCGATGACCTCATTGAGTTTTTGAACAGTCTGATTGCAGCAGGCTACAAGCGCTCAACGCTGGAGCATTTGCTCTTCACCCTCAAGCTTGCCAGTCGCTTGTGGAGCTGCACCTGCGCGACCGATACACTTCAATTCCGGTGGTATTGGCGACAACAATGCCGCGAGCAGCTCACTGCGCGGAAGCACCAGGCACCGGCTCTGAATATTGAGACCGTCGACGATGTCGTCGAAGCTCCGAACAGTGCGTCAGGACTTGCCGGGCTGCTCGAGCTTCGCGACATGGTCTATGTGGCGGTGTCCTACGATCTACTAGGACGCGCCTCAGAGATGGTGCGGTTGCGGTGGAGCGATGTTCACTTCGGCGCTGACGTGGAGGGCGGAGCGACATGCACCATCTTACGTTCAAAAACGGACCAGCAAGGCGCCGGCGTCACGCTTTACCTAACGCCGCGTTCGGCCCAACTATTGCTCACGTGGCAAACGCAACGTTTGATCGCTGAGAAATATCTCTGGCCAGCTGCGCGTCGTGAGTACTTAAACAACCCCTACATCTTTCATCGGCTACCTCGACATAGGCTTTTCGAGCCGGCTCCGGCTGCAGACGCCAAGCGGTTGCGCTGGGATACGCATTTATGTGTGCGTGAAGCTGATCGAATCATCAAGCGAGCTACCGGTGAACAGTTATCTGCTCATTCTGCGCGCGTCGGCGCTGCGCAGGACATGACGCGCGCCGGTATGGACCTAGCAGCCATCATGCAGGCTGGTCGGTGGAAGACGCCAACGATGCCTGCTCGCTATGCAGAGAACGAGCTGGCTACACGGGCCGGTAAAAACCGGCAGAAGGCACTGGCAAAGCTACGGAGCAGCTGACCACCACATCCTGCACGTGCGGCTGTCAAGATATGCACATCGCTGCAACACATTTTAAGGAGCAAAGATGCTGACCAACGAAGGCACACATCAGCTAGCCGAGAAGTCGGGGCTCTTCGACGCCCGTACCGCGCTCAACACGCTCACCCGGCTTGAGCACAATGGACTCCCGGTCCTTGCGAGCTACGACCTCACGACTACAACGTTGCGAGTGACCTGGAACGTACCTGCACAGTGCCTGATACAGGTTCCCGAGCCCATGGTAGATGAGACCTTGGCCGCGCTTCGATATCTGAGCGGCATAGCACTCCGTCGGACATTTGCGAAAGGGATCTCGAGATCGACCGTCCTTGTTGCCAGCTGGCAATTGACGGATGCGGACGAGGACGAGGACGACGACTCTGAGCAAGAAATCAGCCACACCCAAGCAACGTTGCACCTGGCACTTCCTTTCAGTTCCCAGTTTTGAGCACACGGGGACTCATCGGCGCCACGCGAAAAAGGAACATGCGGATGGGCGGAAATGCATTGAAGGCGGTGGCAACTCACCTATTACCGGCCGCGAGCTACCTTCAGCTGGCCGCGCAGGTCATGGACACGCTGCAAAGCGAAAGCGGCCTCCGCGTTGAGCTCGTGCGCAACTTTGGCACCAAGGCCGATTTCGGTGATATGTGTGTGATAGCCGATCGCAGCACGCTGCCGGCAGACGTTCCAGCGCTGATGAGTTACTTATTCAACCCACACGAGGTGGTGAGCAACGGAAATGTCATCAGCTTCGATGTAGCCGCGTTCCAGGTCGATCTAGTCTGTGTGCCCGCCAGCGAATACGACACCGCCCGCGACTACTTTGCGTTCAACGATCTGGGCAATCTAATGGGCCGTACGGCTCAAAGAATGGGATTCACGTATGGCCAAAACGGGCTGCGCTACAAGGTCCTGGACGGCGACTACCTGGTGGACGATCTTACAATCACAAACGAGATGCCAGCAGCTTTCGCGTTTCTCGGCTATGACTATGGCCGCTTCGATCAAGGCTTCCACACCCTGGAAGAGGTATTTGCCTTCGCTGCCAGCTCTACCCACTTCAATCCGGCCGCCTATCCACTGGAGTCACGTGGGCACCGCGACCGCGTTCGTGACCAGAAGCTGCAGAACTATCGCCTATTTCTTGAATGGCTGCAGACGGCTGGTGTAGCCGCAGGAGCATCAGCAGACCTCCAGCGCGCACACCACTTACAGCGAGCACTGAAACAATTTCCTGCTTTCGCGGAGGCACTTTCGCAATCCCAGGAAGCACTTGCTGGAGCACGCCGCCGCAAGCAGCTGTTCAATAGCCGGATTGTGTCGGAGCTCACAGGCCTCGAAGGCCGTGAGCTCGGGCATCTCATGCGTGAGGTTCATGACGCGTATCCGGGTGGCCGTGCTGCATTTGTTACTTGGCTTGATCAGCTGGAAGATCACAAGCTGGCGCCGCTGCATGCATATATAAGAGAGGTGGCTGCAGATCTCATAACGAGCGCCAAAAACGCAGTAGATGAGTCAACGATTGCTAAATAGCACCCCACCCCGGAAATTCGATCGCAGAAACACAGACGGCCGCATAACGCGGCCGTCTGGCAAAAATAACAAGCATTGCATTCTTCTGCACGGCCTTCATAGCCGCCTTATGGACAGGCTTGGCTTAAAACGCTAGCCAAGACCTGAAGATCGCGCAAGTATTGTGGCTTAAAAGCGCGACCCGTCACTTCGATCAAAAAGCACTATAAAGTGCCACATCCGAAAGGGCAACAATCAAGCGTAATGCCGTGGATACAGCAGCGGTTTGCGAGATTAATAGCATCATCTTCGTTGCGCACTTCAAGTGTTTCGTATCCCTTATCAGCAGCAATCGCAATGGCACGTAAACGTTGATGCTCAGGCAACATTGAAACACGACGGTCAATAGCGGAACTGAATAGTTTTACAAGATAAGACCAAGATAGTCCGCAGCCTCGGTGAGCAATGTTCCATTCCTGCTGGCAAATTTGAAACCAAGCGTCTTCATCAAGCGGACCAAGTAACTCGGCTTTGCAATCGTAAGCATGCTTATGAATGCCAGCAATGACGGCATCGAAACCTGCATCGATACGAGAGAAATTAACGGTAAACATTTGGTTAGCTCCAAGCAGAGTGAGCAAACCAACTGCGCCCCAACAGGCGAAGTCGAGTTCGCCCGATGGGATGAAAAGTAGTTTTAAAGTATGTAGCGTTGAGGTGGCACCGGCCACAGCGGAGATGCGCAAGCGCGTTCTCCACGCAGATTAGACCTCCGACAGCAGGGGCGTCAAGGGTCCACAGAGAACAGGTCTTGAAGAAGGGTCGAAGCAAGATTTCGACGCCCAGGCACCCTGGGCAGAACCTCCCAGGGGATATCGGAGGAGTGCAACGGATACAAACGATTAATTCTAGTTCCTGTGTGGTCTCAAGTCGGCTGTATGTAATAGAAGCAGCTTGCGCCGGCCACATGTGATACATGTCTCATAACGACTTCGTCCAACGAAAAACAAATTTTCGCGGAGTGGTGCTCAAGATCGCGTACCGTCGCAGCTGCCTGAACCGCAGGCGAGCGCCCTCATACGAGGGGAAGGGTTAGAGAAATGCGTTACTTCAAACCTGCAGCGAAAGTTGTTATCAGTATCATCGCACTGACTCTTATGCAGAACACGTCAGCATGCTGCCCAGATGTCGGTCACAGTCCCAACACAGCAGCAACTGGGCTTGGAACAAGCCGTCCCGCGGCTGCCGATCTTTCAGCAGTGGGCAGCGTGAAGGTATATGCCTTCGAGCGTGATGGAATCCGCTACTTGCAAGTCAACGGCCCGACAGGAATCGTACGAACCGCAATCGGTTGGATCGATAGCGTTGTTTGGGTGATGCCGATTGGGGTGGATGCTGACCGCACCAAAATATTAGCACCGGGCACCATGCCTACAGGTCTTATCGTATACCAGGGGGAAAGAATGACGGTTTTTCTATTGCCCGATAACAACTGGGTCGTCGTACCGAAATAGTAATTTAGAGCCTAGAGGTTCGGTTAAATAGAAGCTGATCTTCGTATGGTGGTGTTTTAAAGCACCACCATACGTCTTGATTCGTCTGGACAGAACGGACGCATTCTCGTAAGTCACTCGGTCAACTGGAGTGCACTGAGCATGTTCAACAACTACTACTACAGCTACGCCTTGAATGCCACGCGTCTTGCCAACACGTGCTTTGATAATAAATCGCCCACCATGCAGTAGCGAGCTGACAGCTGCCAGTGTGCATCTATAGACAGCGAGCTGGAGCCCAACTGAAAGCACCCTGGGGTCGCCACGGAGCATGGAGCTACTTACCTCGGTGTGACTCACACGTGCGAAGCTTGCAGAACAGAAAACATGATAGAGACCGTGTGTCTCAATTTCCAAAGGATACAATGAGTTGATGTACTCGTGAAGCATTCTTGATTGAATTGAGCCAGTTCGAATCATGCGCATAGCGGCTTCATTCTGGCCGCGTGACTTTAGGTGCGATTCTATGTCCCGGCGCAACATGTTCACATGGACTTGGACATCCACAAACCCAATCACGTGCTCACGCAACTCCTTTTCTGCCCACATGTAACTCAATCTTGCATTCTGTTGAGCCTGTTGTTCACCCCTCAAACGGATTCGTGTCTCTGTCAAGACACTAGAAATGCGGGTGCCAAGTAGAAATATGCCTGTGGCGATTGTTGCGAGCATTGTCTGAACAACAAATCCAGTTGCGTCATATGCTCCGAAAACACCGGTGTTCCTCAACGAAAATCCCAAAGCAGCATTGGAAATGACCAATCCGATTGATGCTCCCCTCCAGCCATGCAGCCAAGTCAGAAGAATGGCAGGTACGATCAAAAGAGACATCATCCCAAATCTAACTAGCTGACTCTCAGGCAACGTCGCTAGCGCGAATAGAAAGGCCGTCGCGAAAAGAGCCAAAGCGCTGTGTGTAGTAAGGCGGCCAGGTGTCTCCGCATCTTCCCTTCGTAACCAAAGCAGTACTGGGAGGACAATCATCAGCATGCCCAGGTAGTCGCCTACGACGAAACGGACAAGTTTAATCCCTCCTATTGCCGTTGAAGGACCATCGAGCAGTATATTGACGGACTGCGTGCATAGCGCCCCCCATAGTGCCGCTACTAAGAGTAGCGGGATAAGTAAAGCCTCATTGCTGTGTACTTCACGTAACTTGTGGCGAATTGCGATGGGCACCAGCGAAATGGCCGGGCCCAGGATGCACGAACTGCCATATGCCCATGCAGGATTGACACCCATCCCGGCAATTGCTGGAACCCTAAGCATAAGCAGTGCACAAACGTCGCCAAGCAACACCCACGGGACCAAGCGATACGGAACAAAAAGAAGAGACGCAATCCGCAGTCCAGCTGGCAAATACCATTGGTCGAGAGAACAGTGCCAAGTTAGCTGAAACGCTAGACAGTAAGCAGTGGCCGTCAAAAGGCCTCGCGTTGCGTACCTCATCCCTTCCATGGGTTACCCGAAGTTCTGATGACGTCAGAGCATACCTTAGTGAGCACAGGAATTGTCCGTGTTGAGATAGTCACACGAGCGCAACGAATGCTAGTCTCGTAGTGTGGGACGCAGTGCTCAATCCTGAAGCAGACGTTCATGGCCATTTCTGATGTGCTGGTAAGGCTTTCCCTGACAGACCTGCCCCAAAAGTTGTGAGATATTCACACTGTCTCGGAAGCTCGGTACCTGCGCTTGCGCCGCTTCAGTTACAAAGGACCTCAGCCTTAAGCAAGCTGTAAGCTACGCCGAGACGCTTTCCACAGTCACTGCGCTTATATCTCGATTGCCCTTCAATAGCTTTAATGCGGAGAAAGCCGTGTTTGAGGAAATCTTCAATGCGAGAGTGCGAGAACTTTGGCACCTCTATGGCGCTACGGGCCCACTCAATCATCCAGGTGAAAAAGGAGCATTCCGCGAAGCGTTTTTGAGACAGCTGCTAGAATCGGTGCTCCCTTTGCAATACGGAATTGGAAGCGGCGTTATTGTTGACGGATTCGGAAAGCAAAGTCCACAAGTAGATCTGCTGATCTATGACCGTCGGAATTTTCCACCATTTTATGAATCTGGTGGCCATGGCATCTATCCGTTTGACTCCGTACTAAGGGTCATCGAAGTAAAAAGTTTACTAGATAAACAGGGTCTGGAGCAGTTCGCAAAACTCGCTAGGTCGATACATCCGACCAATCCGGAAGGACTCAAGATGAAGGGGTACGGTAATCTAGAGAATGGCAGATCGTATTACGCATTCCCAGCTCTTTTCGCTTATGCAACTCGTATTTCTCATTTCAAAACGGATTGGGAGAATATTTCAGATCTGCAGGGCATGGCAAACACAGTCTGTGTCGCCCATAGTGGCGTAATCACAAGGTCGTATGAAGGGGATGCTTACGTGACCTCTCTATTCACCGACGAGCGTCACTTTGAGAATAATATTCGAAACTTCTTAATAAGTCTTTTGGATGGTATAGAAGGGACGGCAAATTCGCGTCAAGCCCTCAAAGTTAGCGACTGGTTATCAAACAAAACGACGGACCTTGCTTCTTTGCACATCAAATAAATAGAAGAAATTCTTCTGTGTCCACCGAGGCAGAACTTTACGACGTGGTGGCCTGCGCTCAATCACTTGCGAGGCTTGCCCATGCTTCGCAGACCGATTAGGCAGGCCTGCCGCGCCTAGCAGCTGCAGCACTAGGGCAGCACCGGCAATCCGCGCGATTGCAGAGGTAAAGAAGGAGGGCCGGCAGGAAATCGTTCCGACACAAGCCATGCCTTTGGCAAATCCTTGAATTCAAACGTGATGTCACCTTTCACTGCACTTGCTCGCATCCAGGCCGCCTTGATCCTGCGCGATGGCCACGGCCGCACACCACACGACAGCGCGTGATTGGGGCGTTCCGTACTCGACACTAGAGAACCGACAGGTATTGTATTGATAGGCAGGATTTCGAGGATTTGACGAACCGTCGTCGCTTTCGTAGGGTCGATCTGCATGGGTGCGGCTGCGCCCACCTACTGGATTGATCGCCATGACAACGCTGAAGTACTTAGGGCTTCCGGATCTGACCGGACACGCGCCCGACAGCCTAACGCCGCGTCTGGGACACCTCGACGCCGATTCGCTGGGGGTCTATGAGCTGGTGCTGCCGGCGCTGCGCCAGGGCCTGCACGCTTGGATTCGCGGCACGGCTCCTTCCGATCCAACGTGGACCGAGCTGCAACGACTGACCGACGCGGTGCGAAGTTTCTCGCGCGAAATCCTGATCCACGGCCACTTGCGCCAGCACGTGCTGGCTGGACCTCGCCGCGAGCCGCTGGTGTTTCGGCTCGATGCGGCGCGACGTCGGCCGTATCGGTTTGTCATTCACTCAAGCCTGCACGAGAGCATGGCCGAATGGCTGCGCACGTCCCACGACGACGACGTGCTGGTGACGCTGTTTCCTCCGGAAACAGTGAGACAAGAAGTGCAAGCAGAACGCGACCTAGAGCACGCGCTGCAGCGGCTGGTTGGCAATAGCCATGACGTGTCCTCTGTTTTTTCAACACGACACGTCCCTGCCGAAACTGCAGCCAGCGCTGCTGCTCGCTCTGAAGCCATCGCCGATTGGCTCACCTCCCAAGAGGCCGGAGTGCAGCTACCTGGTCGTTCTGGTTCACCCGCCCAGCGCGCAAGCAGGTTGAGGCGTAGGGGAGCACTGTTTGGCGTGTGGGTCCCCGAAAGGCGTGCCTATCGCTTCGCGCCCTGGCAGTTCCTGCAATCTGGCCAACCCAGCCCAGTTCTGCCCGAGATCCTCACGCTCGTGCGCAGCCGCTCCGGCGTGGCCGCCGGCGAGCGCACCTCTGGTTGGGAAGAGCTGGAGTGGTTTCTAGCACCGCATGCGCTGGCCGATGGCCGCACCCCGGCCGAACTTCTGGCCACCGATCCATGGGCCATTTTGAAGGTCGCACACGCCGATTTCGACGAAGGGGCCGACGATGCCCGGTGGTAGTAAGTGGTGTGATGTGACCCCGGCGCTGCAGGTGGTTCCACGGATCCCGTTGTGGCACGTGTTTAAGCGTCGCTTTGGTGCCCTTGCGCCCAATGCGAAGTCAGAGGCCCGCATGGCCCTAGTAGGAACGCACAAGATGTTCTATGCCGCCGACTCGGCGGCGGGGGCGCTGTGGGAAACGGTCCTTCGCAGCGTGGCGGTAGGCACGAATCTGCAGGCTCACGTGTTGCCGATGCATCTGCAAGGCTACGACATCGTGCAGATTCAAGCGAAGCGGTCGGATCTGCCGTTGCTCGCTCTGGGCCAGCCCGGACTCCGGGCCCTGTACCCCAAACCCGACAGTGCAGCCGCTCAAGCCGTGGCCACCCTGCTCCACCAGCCCGACCATTCAGTGACTCACCCCGAGGCAGCGCAGCTCCACGCCGAACTGCAGGCCGTGGGCATCTCCGATATGCCGGTGCTGAGCTGGCCCTCACGGATGCACCACCCCAGCACGGCTTATCTGGCCTACGAAAAGCCGATGGATAGCAGCTGGTGGCAGGTGGTCGGGTCCGCCATCTCGCTGGATGATCCCGCCACAGGCTATCCTCTGGTGGCCGCTGCGTTGGCGAGCTCCGGGTTTACGTGGGCCGCGCCTCTGGCAACCACCGCGACGCCGACGCCGCCAGTGCCAGGAACGGGGCCGTGAGCAGGACCTTGTCTGCGGCGACTACACGAACCCTGCAGGTCCGCCCTGCAGGCGACCACCACAAGGTCGTCACCGTTACTAGCGATCACAGCGATCGCGCCCCGCACTGCACCCGCCCCTGCAGCGATTGCCCGTGGCGACTCGATGCGGTCGGCGAGTTCCCGCCTGAGGCGTTCGTGCACTCGGCGGGCACCGCGTACGACCTGGCTCCGTCAACCTTCGCCTGCCATTAGGCCGGTGCCAGCCGCCCCGCATGTGCGCCCGCTTCCTGCTGCGTGGCGCCGAGCATAACCTCACGGTGCGCCTGGCCAAGATTCGCAACGAGCCCACCCTGTTTCCCACGTCGGGCGGCCACCCGCTGCATGCCTCCTATGCGGCCATGGCGATCGCCAACGGCGTGGCCCCAGTTCACCCGGCGCTAGTGTCACGGGTCACGATTGATGCGACTAGATCATGAAATATGCGGCTGACATTGACGAAAGGCTTCCCCGCGCAACCGCGCTCTACAGTGCAGACCTGCAGAGGCATCGCCCCCCCTCAATGCCGGCTACGCTTGACAGCTCAACGATCATGCAGCTGCAGGAGGCACGGGTGCCGGCGCTAGAATTATGCCAGGGAGACATCCGTCGCGTCTGCCGGCGGCGCCGAGCGGCTGGTATGCGACTCGTCGACCACCCGCCGCAGCAACTGGGTAAGCACATTGGCCAAGGCGCAGCACTCTTGCGGCAGAGGTACTACTACGTGCGGGCCAGGCGGCGCCGGCATCGAGGCGATGGATGCGGTGTCCAAGTAGTCGTAAAAGCTGCTCACTCGTACTGAGGGACCCAGCGAGGGCGCACCTCACCTACACGTCGATCGATCGGCCCACGTTCATTGTGCCATGCGAAGGCGTGCACGCTGCTGATGCAATCGACGATGAGCGGTGCATCATCTGGCCGGATCCGAAGCGCGAGCAAGCGAGGTTCCGCCTGAATGTCGAGGTACAGCGGAGTAACGCGCAGATGCACGTCTACGTCGCGATAGCCTGGCGAGTTGCCATAGGTAACAAACTCGGCAAGCAGACGCACCGGCTCGTCGCCTGGGGCCTCGAGCAGTGCGTCGAGTTGCAGCTGCTGCGCTTCCAGCGCGTGCGCGTCCGCGGCTTTGGCAGCTTCGTCAGCGAGCTGACGCGCCGCTTCGGGGACCTGCGCCAGCCAGTCGGCGCCGAGGCGGTCGACCGCCTCGGCGAGGGTGTATCCCATAGCTACAAGCCAATCCGGCCGATTCAGCGCAAGTGCGGCGGCGATCTGCTCACCAGTGGACAACACACCAAGCTCACCGGCGGCGGCGGCCCGGGACTTGGCCAGGATGTGCTGGAGGATCGGGCTAGGGTTCATCTCTCAGGTCCATTGTCTAGCGGAGGTGGTGCGCAGCTCATCTTCATCATCCATGATTTCAACTCGCCGGGACTAGAGCATCGTGTTCAGGGGCTACGCCACTGGCGATCGCGATCACAGCATTAGGAATGGTGCAGGGTGTGCCCACCGCAGGACGACCAGGAGGTCATGTCAACACGCATTTTTGCCAGTCGCACGATGAGGTTGTCATCCGCGCCGCGGACCAGGAAGCCGGCGCACATGCGAGGCATTAGGTGCCAGCCTGGTGGCTCGAGAAGGTGGTTTCGGCCACGTCGCACTATATGCAAGCCTGTGCACAGCAGGAAATCTTCCATCCCGTCCATTCGCTCTCGGAAAATCCCCGTGTAATCGCCGGACTACTGTCGGCCATGCCTTACGATATTGCCGAGCTACCGGTGCAGATTCCTTCGCATCTCTAATCCGATCGAAAGCAGCATTGATGGGATCAGGGCGTATGGAAGCAGCCAGCCGACGCGCCAGCCGGCAACCAGGCCAACGCCCAGCAGGAAAGCGGCTATTGCTTGCGTCAATAGACAAGTGACGCACAATGCCGCAATCGCTCCAGGGAAGCCACGAGGAAGTCCTGGCAGCACAAGGGATTTGACAAGTTGCTTCTTGCCCAAGGTGTAGTGCAGCACCAATAAAAGCACCCCCAGCACTCCGCACAACCACAGAGGCGACTTAGCAAAGAGTGCGCCGACTAATGCGGGGAGTAGCGGGTACGCCAGTAAGGGCAAATAGCGCAGCATTTAGGTCACCACCGACAGCGCCGGTTTCACCTCACGTGCCGCGTCTGCGAGCTGTGCGCCCAGTAGCGTCTGCGGTAAGTAACGTAGCGTATGTTCTGTACCATCGATGCAAGTTGAGCTGAACCAGTATTGGCCGTTCTTGGCCCAGGCCAATCCGCGCTCAGTCAAACTAAACCGATCAGATCCAA
Source organism: Xanthomonas vesicatoria ATCC 35937 (assembly GCF_001908725.1). Taxonomy (NCBI): domain Bacteria; kingdom Pseudomonadati; phylum Pseudomonadota; class Gammaproteobacteria; order Lysobacterales; family Lysobacteraceae; genus Xanthomonas; species Xanthomonas vesicatoria. The sequence goes on from NZ_CP018726.1 coordinate 182,169, forward strand.
CCGACCAGATCAGCCGCTCACTCGACAGCTCGTGAACAGTCCGCACCGACCCTGTGGACTGGTGTTGACTCTCAAGCCAGAACAATGACAACGCCTCGACCATCACTTCCTCATCGAGGAGCTGCAAGCAAAGCTCGCTGATTCGTTTTACCAGTGCAGGAGCACCATCATCCACATCGCGCAACGGAGCGGTCTCCATCTCTCGGGCGATCGTCTCCCGGTAGAACTGATGAGTGTATTTCACGCATGTTTCCATGAACGCAAGGCGGCGAACTAGAACATTCACCCCGCTCGCCTCACCAGGTGTCATGGGAGCAAAGACCGTAACCATGGGAACAAGAAGATAGCCGACACCACGGGTTGTGTAGGCATTGAAACCGCCAGTGGAAAAGGTCATCAGAGAACGCACAAATTCGGTCGGCGTCATCGTGTGCTCGTCATAAGCAAACGTCCTACGCACACGCAGACCAACATCAGGAACGATCTGTCGCAGGGCCTCGGTAATGATTCCAACAGCGCTGGTCGCAATAACTCTATTGTTATGTTGCATTTTATTACTCCGATGCCTTATTGATTTCGACAGTAGCGCTGTTCAAAGGATTGATGACCGCACCACCAGTTGCATTTGAGATTTCGAGCGTGATCGTCGCAGCAGCTGAACGATTGCGATTGCTCGTCTGAATCCCGACCGACTTGGTGCCCACTTCACCGGCCGCCCAGGTCAAGGTCGTGTTCACAGGAGTGAAGTCCGTGCCTGAAACTGCCGTGCCTCCGGAAATGGTCCGCAAAGTGACGCTCACGGTTCCCTTACCGCCGTTACGATTGACCTTGACATTCGCGATATGCCCCTGGTCTACAAAGTACAAACCCGGATTAAAGGTGATTGCACCCGAGCTTTCAGGATCCGCAACATCGGTGTTCGCAATATTCGATCGCTTATTGATTGCTCCGTCGATCGCGTCATAACCCTCCACGATATTTGGACTCACCGCATCCATTCGTTCGTCCGTGCGCTGCTGAAGGCCTTTCCGGGTTGGGTCATTGAGCGAATTGCCTGCGCCAAACATCTCCACGTCGAATTCTTCACCCGACAGACCCGACAACTCGGCCATGTCCGGGGTGAATCCGCCGGCAGCCATGCGTGCCTCTACTTCATCCGTGCTGAAATTCTCCATGTTGGCGTTGATCAGCTGCGTGAGAGGAATGCCGCCGCACTGCGGTCGCTTGGCCGTGCCCATGCCAAAGCGCCCGTCCTTAGCCATATGGTCCCGGATCGACTTACTCACTGTGGAATTAAAACAGCACGACACATGCATCTTCACGATGCAGATGCCCAACAGTGATTCAGTCTGGCAGTAGGAGCCGAGATAAGTGCATTGGCCTAGGTTCTTCTTGATCGCCAAATCCTTCTCGTGGTCCTTGCAGTACCAACCCAGCTTCGGACGGATATTGCTTGCTGAGAAGTTGGAAAACTTCTTTGCAAAGTCTTCAAGCGTCGCGTTCGGATCGCCTGCTCCAGGAGTGCCTCCACCATTGATGTTCTCTGCAAGTGAAGTGAAAGACTGATTCAATGTCATGGAGTCTGAGCTAGCATCGTAGTTATCCCATACGCCTGTTCCGTCGCCATTTTGTTCGTCGGAAAACTCGCCTAGATCGGCCATCCCGTTCTCTCGAGCAAAGTTTCCATACCGTTCCCACCATTGCTTTTGGCTGTCAGGCGGATCCTTGGTGCAGCAATCGAGCAAACCGCCCAGCATCTTCTTGCACGAATCCCGCGTGCCCGTGAATAGCTTGACCTTAGAGAGCATTTCCATGGCCATAGCATCATCCGGGTTACCTGGTGGATCAGGGTCTGGGACCGGAAACGGAAGGGGGACGCCAAATGCATCATCTTTGTTCTCCTGAGCCACTGCGCTCGGGATGATGCCGCTCAGTGCTGCCTCAAACACCTTCGCGATCATGGAGTCAACGTGCGCCCCCTTCTCGATGGGAATAGCCTTGGCCATGCCACCAACACCGCCCGGCGCGCCATCCACCTTGTAGTCCATGAGGATAGTCTGGCTAGTGACCAGCTCGGCCCCGGCCTTGGAGACACTCACCGTGCCCTTGTCGTCATTACTGCAGCTGCCGTCTGCGCATGGAACGGGTTGGGCACCTTCGCAAGTGGTCTCTTCCTTGATCTCAACGTCATCACCAACCACGGTCACCTTGCAAGCGTAGACCTTTGTGCCGGTGTAGCAGTGACCGGTGGACGACATGCCGCCTTCAGAGCACTCCTCCCGCACCTCCGTGCACGATTCGTCATCGGCCAGACGCTTGCACTCGTTTGGAACCTCTCCGGTCGGGGGCTGGATCACACATTCACGCTTGCCGTCTTCGTCTATGAAGCACTGCTCACCCTCCCAAATACCGCTGCAGTTCATCGTCTTCTCAGCACGCTTGCACGAGCCGTCATCGCCCGGATAGAGCGGGCCAGGGCTCTGACTGCGGTACGGGGGAGGGACATACGGGGGGCGAGCACCTAGCTTGAACGCAAAGTTGATCTTGCCGCGGGAAAACGTTTGGAGACCTTTGCCTGCCACGTACTGGTACTGAAAACCTTTTGTCGTCGCATTCAGGCTGACCCTCCAGGCGTTCGCCTTTGACGGTTCAACCACTATCGCCACGTCTACTGTGCCTGAAAGAGATGAGACTCTGAAGTCATGGATTGCTCCGACATCGCCCATATATTCACGCAGACTAATAGTTATACTTACGGTACCGTTCATTAAATCCGAACCAACTAGATCAATCTCTCTCGATACTATTTCTGAAATTTTCGGCGGATCCGGCGGATAGCTCTCCAGACAAGTCCACTGCGTTTTGCAGAATTCATCACCGTCTTGTCCGCAATTCCCTTGATCGACAGTATCGACATTCCAATTCGGAATACCGATCTGATCCCAGACAAGACGAACCGTCGGCGGCTTCGAATCAACGGTCCAGTCAGTACGGGTTGTTTCAAAAATTGCTCTCCACCCATTGTCCAAGCTAGGTGCTTGGATCTGGCGCACGCCCACTCCCTGACCAGGATCAACAATCTGCCAGCCATAATTGGCGATTGATTTCACGTTTGCGGGAATCTGATCTGCAAGTGAAATATGGGTCTGGTTTGAGCCAGTGCCCTCACACTCCCTTCGGTATTCAGCATCAAGGCAGGTGAAGTTTTCACCCGGGTACAACTCACCCCGCTGTTGCAAGTCGGCGGGGTAGACATAGACCCCGTTGGCAGTGCCAGGCGCGGTCTTCGTGCAGTACCACTGCACTGGACAGCTGCTGGCAGCCAATGCCGACATGCTCGCAAGCATCATTGGACTGGCGTTTGCTGTTGGAACAAACCCGGTTAGGACCGCTAGAGCTGTGCGCTCAAACACGCTAGCGCTCTCCACTTCTGCCTCATCGCTCTTCGCAAGCATCATCTGGACAGAATCTGGCTTTCTATTTTCCTGCGTTACGGCAGAAGCAATTGAGCCGTAGGGATTAGTGCAATCGCCAGTGGTGATGATGCTTGTCCGTACCTTCAGTTCCGATAAGAAGTTCCAATTCAGCGTCAGACTTGGCTTCACCGGGTTTGTTGAGACGGGGTAGTTTCGGGTACCGCGAAACTTGGCTAGCCAACCATTTGATAACGACGGAGCTTCTACTAGCTCGATCGTTACACCGCTTTGTGGATTGTTGACCTTCCAAGCGAATTGAGAGATCTCTGTAGAGTCGGATGACAGAAGGTGTCCGATGTATATGGAGGTAATTAGCGCGGAGCTACCATCACATACACGCGTGAGATGACCGGTTGTGCAAGAGGCGATCGCTCCAGGGAACAATGGCGCATGTTTCTGCGCCATCGCAGCGGATACTGCAATTCCGTTGACTGTTGTTGGCGCGTTCGCTGCACACGTCCACCGGGTCGGGCATGCAGTAGACCCTGGGTCGCTGCAGTTACCCGTGTCGGTCACCTTGGTCGCGATGATAGTGACAGTCGCGCCCCACGTCATCTTGATTTGTGGACTGACCGGCTGATAGCTGTAATTGCTACGATCGACTCGATAATGCGCGTTCCAACCGTTATCCCGGGATGGCGTCTGTGTCAATACAACATTGACACCGGACTGGGGATTTAGAGTCTGCACTTGGAAGTCGCTGATAGATACCGTGCCCTCGGGAAGTTTATCGGCGATGCTGATGACTGAGCTCATGCTAGCGGTACCAGAGCACACTTTGTCCAGACTCGCACGCGCGCAGTTGTTTTGAGCACCAGGAAACAAGGGTGCCCGGCTAGCAGCATCGGCAGCGCTAATCGTCACGCCGTTCACTGTTGTTGGTGCGCCGGCGGAACAGCTCCACCTCGTCGGACAGTTCGGGCTTCCTGCTGCGCTGCAATTGCCAGAATCGCGTGTTCCGATGAAGGTTGTCCACACATTTGAAATCCAATAGAGACGGATTTGCGGTGCTGCAGGTGAATAGGAGAAGTTAGTACGCACAACGTTAAACCGGGCTAGCCATCCATTACCCGCACTAGGAACCTGCGTGGTCTGCACGGTGATCCCATCTTGTGGGTTGAGAACTTCAACCCGAAAGTTCGATATCGAGGTTGTACCCGAAGCAAGACGGCTCGATATGTTAACTTCGTTTGAGCTTGTAGCAGCGCCGCCACAGGTCCGGGTCAGCGTTGAGCTGACGCAAGTATTCGGTGAACCTGGATAGAGTGCGCCAAGCTGGGCCACTTCCGCATCCGAGACCCAGATACCATCAACACCTGTTGGTGCAGCCTGTGTGCAACCCCACTGTGTCGGGCACTGAGCCGTACCACCGTCCCAGCAGTTACCACTCTCAGCGATACCCCAAACATTGGAGACTGCCTGAACTTGATAAGTGATCTCGTAGGTCGAAGTGCAGTTGCCACTCCGACACAGATGGTTGCCAGGAGTATCACCCGTTAGCGCCCAACTCGCACCGTCCCACCAAATGCTTACCGAGTTCGTCCAGCTTCCGTCGCCGGGACCAAAGCTGCCAGGTCCAAACGTACCGGAGATCTTTCTAGCAGAAACAAAAACCGGCTGTGCTTGGTTCGGCTCCGGCGGTCCAGCCATCCAGATAGCAGCACTAGCAGTTGAGCCGCTCCTAGAAAACGTCTGCTGCGCCGTGTAGGTCTTGGTGATCGTTTGGTTCTGACGATACAACGTTCGCCTGCGGGTACAAGACAATCCGCCAACTTCATTGTTGACGTTGAGCGCAGCATCCATCGAGTTCGACGTATGCGCCTCACGCAGCTCGCTGAAGACCTCCCGGGAGCATAGGTTCGCCGGAATTTGCTGGTCGATCGGCAACGCTACGGACTTTTCTCCCGTCACCTGCGTGGTGACTGACTCAGGAATAATTTCGCGACGGCAAGACAATCCGCCGACTTCAGCGGTCAGATCGATAGTCGAGGTAATGGTGCCAGACAATGTGTCCCGGTAGTTTTCCGCGCGGGTTTCGCGCTTACATACTGTTCCATTGCCCTCAGCGGACACAAACAACTGGGACACCTTTTGCTTGCGATCACTTGTTGGCGTTTCCGTATACTCAGCCTGGCGCTCGCAGACATCCTTGTTACCGTTCTCGGCCGGTATGTTGACAGTGTCGCAATAACGCTCTTCGGTATACGTGTGCGTTTTGCTACCCGGCGTTACAACAGTGGTCGTTTTGCACTCTGTGAGCATGTCTCCAAGGGTTTCGCGCGCTCCACCATCACTCAACTTCTGAAGACTTTGCTCCCAAAGCGTATTGTCATTGCGTAATTCATCCTGTACGCGGTGCATGTCCCTCGGCACAACGGTAGAGGTGCGGGTAGCTTCGGCCCAGGATGAAGGGTCCTTATCGATCTGCGGACTAAGGTCGTTATACGCGGACTGCAGGCCCTGCAAGTTCTTGGAGCCATCGATTTGCTTCAAGCGGTCGACGTACCCCTTGTTGGCGCCCGAAGGTAGAACTTCATCCGCTTGATACGAGCGCCCATTGATCTGGACGATACCTGTGCCATTTTTGCCAGCACCATCTGTGAAGCCAGCCTGGGCCGTGCTGCCCTCTACGGTTCCGGTTGCATCTTTGACCGATGACTGACCTGTCGCCGTTGCTGAAAAGGCGAATAGGATCAGCGAGAGAAGAATTTGATTTTTAATATCCAATGTTCGTTTCTCGCTATTACCAGAATGTAAAACAGCATTCACTATATGAAGATGATAGATAAATATAATCTTCTCCCGTGTAAGGAACATTCCGCCATTCTCCCCACCGAAATGGACTAGCTCCTATCCAATGATTATTCTTAGTTTCACGTAATGGATAGAACGTCTGCAGCCGATACCCTTGTTTGGGTAGAGTGAAGTAAAAACGGGCAGCACACACCGATCCGTTTCCATAGCGCTTCTTTGCCAAACCCCGACGGTGCATCTGCGCCCAAACACGGGTCGCAAGGAGTGAGGTCTCACGAGGTGCGCTTGCCTCGTAGCCTAGGTATCCCATGTGTGGATAAATTGCGCCCCACGAGCCAGCACACCAGAAGAGAAGCTCCGAGGGCTTACTGACCGTGCTGGTAACTGCATCAGCCATACAGGCCAGCTGCGCCACAGGATTAGCGAATAGCTTTGATTCAGGGTGGGTCAGATTTGCAAGCCTTTCCTTGGTCCAGACAGGATCGATCTCGCTCAACCACAGATAGTCCATGTCACCGCCACTGCCCGACGAACAAAGTGCCGACTGAATCCAGTCGCTGACATAGCCGTATGGCGATTTAAGCCAGTGGTAGTGGTAGAAGGTTTGGCCCAGGTTCTCGCTGGTAGCGTCAGAAGCCTTATTGGGGCCACCCCAGCGAATCATTTTCATTGCCGTTTGACCAGCGGTGACGTCTTGGCCGCCAGGCATTCCTTTCGCGCTGTCTTTCAACAAGGTAGTTCCGAACAATGGAGCGCAGTATGGCTTTCGGACCACTTCGGTTAAATGCGATGGCTCCCAATATCCCCATGTGATGCCGATCGCTGGATATCCAGACCTTCCCGGACAAAGACAGATAGGGGCAGCCGTTCCATTTGGAATCCGCCTTGAGTTGCCAGATCCAAAAATATCCGGAAGCATGTTGCCGACGCCACTCTCACCGTAGTTTGATGCACCGTCTGCCGGACCAAGATTAATACCCATGACACGTATCGGAAATATGCAACTCCAGCAAACATTATTGAAAAAGGCTGAACCCAAGAACTTGGAGTCCGGGCAGCCGAACTTTCCGTCCCCGCCATCTTGCGCTTGTGCAACACCGCCGAAAGCTGCCAGCATAAGTGCGCAGGCAATCAATAGTCCTTTCATTGCTTCACCTTTACGCTTTCAGCGGGAATTTCTTGCACAAGGATTTTTTTATCAACCACAGTGATTACTGTTGGAACGCGCTCTACGCGGAAGCGTTCTTTAACGTCACTAGTCAGCAAGAACGGCTGGTCCTTGAAGCGCTGTGTGAGTCGCCCTATAACATCCCAACCATTGCTGCGGTCTAGATCTGTCAGCATCGTGATTACGCCGGTCGAACGATATGCCGAGTTCACTGCCGCCGCGAAGTCGACCTGCTCGGGATCGTTCGCATCCACGATGACTATGACGTCGTCAAAAGCCATCAACTCGTCTTCAAGCGGGTTTACGTAGTCACCCTTTCTTGCGAGAAACGTGCCATCTGGAAGCGGAATGTCCTCGGTGACGTAGAAGCCTGGGTCAAGCTCACGGATACGAGGCACCGTGGTTTTCGGGAGAGGAATCATCGGAAGGTTTTGCCAGATGCGTGCCTTCGCGCGCTCAGCCATGGCCTTTGTGTCAGTTGCTTTTGCCTTCTCGATCATTGCTTGCATCATGTCGATTTCGCCGATAGCTGACGTCTGTCCGTGCTTGCCAAGATCGCCTCGGCGTCCGGCTTCTATCTCCGACTCGACCCATTCCGGATTCATCACCCCGGCAACCTTTGCGATAGGCTGGCCCTGCTCATTCATGACCACAAGAGTCGGCGCAACGGTTACATCGTTGTCCGTGAACGAGGGTGGATTGATCTCAATGTTCGGTACCACCGACCCCTCCTTCACTTCGCCCATCAGCTTGACGATGGCAAAGATCAGCGGCTCAAGCTTTTCGCCAGGGCGCGGTCCGCGCAGCGAGAGCACCATCGATTCCCGATACTTAAGTCCGTACTCCAGCGCCTGCCTTATAGCGGCGTCGCCCATGGACCAGGAGATATGAAGGCGGTAGCGAAACTTGGAAGCACCACTGCCCTGCTCCACCTCAAGCTTTTTGGATTCAGGCTTCAAACCGTACTTCACGGCCGCCGCATTCATAGCGTCAGCGTTGTAGCTTGTGGCCGCCTGCAGCAGCGACTTGAAGTAAGCCTCCTGCTCACGCTGAACCTGCAAAACCTTCTCGGTGGCCATCAACTCGTTTGCGTCGCCGACGTAGGCGGCACTGTTGTTGAGCACCTCGACCGATTGCGTCATCAGGTCGTGGGCAAAGGTGTCGGCGGGTTTGCCTTCGGCTGCTTTGGTGCCGATGTCCACAGCACTGGCATCTTGCTGGGCGTAAGCAGATAGAGACGAAAGCGGCGTAAACGCCGTAGCGAGAAGCAGAGATACAAGCTGGCGAACTACCATAGCGGCGTAGCGGTTCCATTGAGTGCGGATATGTCGACCAAACCGACATATCGGCTGTCGTACGTCTGTGGCAATGTGCCAAGCATCAGCACCTTGCCTTTGGGGACCACGAAACTTGCAAACGGCGCCTGACCTGCAGCAATCAGTCGCTCGACCTGCAGCGGGTGCATTGGTCCCCAGTACTCGCCGTTGATCCACACACCACGTGGATCAAGCTTGATTCGGTCGCCCGGCACGGCAGCCGCGAACTTGACCAGATTGCGGCCTAATAGTTTCTCGTCGCCAGTAAAGCGGTACTGATACAGAATCCCGCGCTTAACCTCTTCTGGCACCACCCTCGTTACCCAATAGACTGACCAAGGCAAGCATCGCGTCGCTTGGAGGTCAAAGCCGAGTGTATATGTGCTCTGGACGTAGGAAACGGCCACCATCGTCGAAATGGCCAGCACTGCAAACAGGTTTTTTACGAAGCGTGCAGACCACCGCGGACGCACAGGGGTCTGCACATAGCTCACGGCTTCGCCTCAATTTCAGCGGGTGAGGAGAACACCTGATTCTTCCTCAGCACCAGGTAGCCATTTTCAGTGAGCGTGGTCGCCGCATGCTCCGAACGCAGAAGTAGTTGCTCAAGGTCCTGTGTCGTCGCATTGGGCTTCAGGTTCTGCTGGATGAAGGTGGCTTCATCAACAACAGCAATTGGCGGTCGCACTGCGAGCTCACTCTTAATAACTGAGTGGCAGACGAAATAGTTTGCCGCACCGATTGCGAGCGGGTATATCAACAAAAAAAGGAGAAGTTTCTTGTCCATGGTAAATCCTTGGAGTTAGCTTGCCAGCCGCTGGCCCGCGTCCTTGACGTGGATGCCGCGGTCCCGCAGTACCGCATAGATGGCGTCCATTAGGTTCATTCCCTTGTCTCGATACGACTTGATCGCCATCACGTCCTGCGCTTTTGATGAGAACATCAATTTCTCCACATCAGAGACGACTAGGCGGCCAATGCCGATACCGAAAGCGTTGTTGATCAAGATTTCCGAGTAGTCACCGGGGACCGTGTGGACCGTCGCGAGTAGACGGAAGCCCACCTCACCCAGCTCCAAACGGCTTTCTTTCTTGACCTGCGCGATGGATTCCTTTTTCTGGCCAAGCAGCAACATGTGGGCCGAATTCTCGACCATCGCGATTGCGCCGGCGTTGACGTACAAGTCGTTAACTGACTGGGTGCAGATGCCCGCGCTACCGCCGAACTTTCGGATCTGACGGTAGAAAGTCTCGATGAACTTCTGGGTCTCGTTCGAAGCCAGCAAGGCAAACGCTTCGTCCACCAGTAGCAGCTTCGGCATGTCGCGCGGCAAACCATCCATCGCCTGCTGGATTTGGTTGAGCAACTGTAAGAGGACCACACGCTGCAAATGCATGCGGCCGGAAAGCTGCTGCAACTCAAGCACAACCATGCGGGCGTCCATCCGCAAATTGTTCACGCCATTGAAGTAGCGACCGAATTCTCCAGCCGACGTGAAGGAGAACAACTGGTGACCAATGTCGTTGAGGCGCTTGTCTTCCTCGGCGATCAATAGGTCCGCGATCATGTCAACCGTGGTTAACGTACCGCTCTTATCCCAGCAGCCCTTCAGTGTTCGCTTCAAGCCCGAGAGCTGGAAGTCACTCAAACCCTGGCCGGGGGCTGCCATAACGGTC
>NZ_CP018727.1 GCF_001908725.1 Xanthomonas vesicatoria ATCC 35937
CGGCGTTACAGCGGTAGAGCTGCAACCGGCACGGTGTTTGTTACGCCTCGGCGCCGATAACAAACAGCGGGTCGCGGCTCACTTCGTTGCCTTCGGCATCGAGCACCCACCCCCCCCAATGGCTGGCAAAGAACGCCTCGCGCGTGTTGACTCCCTCCGACTGGCGACCGGCAAAGGATATGAATTGCTTGCTCACTGGCTCGGTGTAAACGACCTCGCCGGCCACCGTCCAGGTGAGCGACGCCGGCAGGGGTCGGCCTGGCCCACGGATCGGGCCAATCACGCGGGACTCGAAACGGTAGGGCGAGGCAAGCGCGAGACACGATTCGGCGCCTAGATGGAAATACTCGGCGCCTTTCGTGAGTGGAATCGCGGACTCAAGCAATTGCCGGTGGTCGTTGTGTAGCTCACCGCGCACATACCATTGTTCTTCAAACGTGAACAGCGTTCCGATTGCTAGCTCGATGGCCTTCGCTGGCTGGAAGATGTGGGCTTTGATGGACATGTATGTCACCGGGTTGTGTGTGTTACGGGTGCCAGCTGGGCGGAGTGCTTGGGCCGCTGGGTTCAAGGTGTGGTGTTCAACAGCTCGGCGATCGCCGCCTCGCTCTCTGCTTTCTGTGCTTCGTCGTAGGCAACCAAGTCGCAACGTTCGGGGTAAAGCAGGGGCATCAACTTCTCGTAGGTCGCGAGGCGCTGAACATCGGTCAGCGCTGACAACCTGGCTGCAAGATCGAGCAAATCCACGGTGGGTGCGAAGATGCCGAAAGGGTCGACTTTTTTCTGTTGCTGTGGCGCTGTGCGTTGGGCGGCGCGGTCTGTAGCGACGCCTGCCAGTCCATCCACGTCGGTGATCCACGGGCCGTGCGGCAAGTGATCGGAGAACCGCTCATCTTCATCCTTGCCTTGCAGGTAGTCGTAGTGCGCCTCGTTGCACTCGTCGTTGAGCATTTCGGCCAGCGCGGCCCATTCGTCCGGCGTGAACTGCGGCATATGCCGCAGGACCAATTCACGATAGGAGCTCAGGATCTGGGACAGCCGCGCATGCGCGAAGCGATGCCCCTGGAACAGGGCCGCATCGCCACGCACCAGCGTGAGGTTCAGCGCGTAGGTGTCGCGCGGATCTGTCCGCGCGGGGCACGCATCTGCTCTGCTGTCCTGGTCGCGCGCCGCCGGCGCGTCGACGTGGACCACTGGCGCCGGCCCTCGCTCATCCGGTGTTGGCGTGTAGCCGGTGGTCACGGGCGCAATCAGGGCGTATAGGCGCTGCCATGCACCGACGTACTCGGGCCCCAGATCTTCGCCACTGAAGTCGGCCAGCAGCACGTGCTGTAGATCCGCGCTGAAGGTGCGCAGGTGCGCTTCATGCTGCGCCACCAGGCCGGCGAGAAAATCGCGCTCGGCGATCACCTGGTCAAGCGTGTCGCGGTCGCTCATGCGCCGGCCCCCGCGGTGCGGGCGGGCTTGCGGGAGCGCGGCAGGCCGGGCAGCTTCAGCTGCGCCCGATCGCTGGGCAGGATCTTGGCGACGGTGGCCATCGCTGCGCCGGCCGGTTTCTTGGCCGGCTTGGCGGGTTTGGCCTGGCGCTGGAGCTTGGCCAACGCCTTGAGCGCGGCCGGGCGGCCGCGCCGGTAGACCTTTGGGGCGCGCACGTAGTTGGCCGGCAGCACTTCAAACACCGTCACGCCCAGCGCCAGCAGCTGGGCGGCGGCGGTGTCGAGCGAGGCAAACACGCGCGGTTCGCCACGCTGGCCGGTCAGTTGCTTCTCGACCTGGCCCACGCGCACCATGACCGTATAGCCGCCGACCTGGCCGACCAGCTGCACGGTGCGCAGCACCCCGGCACTGGCAAGGGCGGACAGGGTGGTGATGGAAATGGGTGATGTCATGATCGACCTATCAAACTTCGATGTTTGATGCTCAATCATTTGACCCTGCCGTGCAAGCACTATCGCGGCGAGGCCGGATGCGCACATAACGCGAGATTGCACGCAGTGGGTAGGGCTTCTTCCGCACATGAACCCAAAGTAGTCCAGTTGTTGCATCGCCCGGGCGAGTCTATTAAGGTAGACACACCACTCCTCCTTTGTCGCCCCATTCAGTTGGGTAACGGCTTGGGACGAAAAAACCGCCGCAAGGCGGTTTTTTCATGTCTGCAGGAAGCTCCTTGTGACCATCGCCAAAGCGACCGCCGTCTACATCGATGGCTACAACTTGTACTACGGGCGCATCCGTGGGACCGCATTCAAATGGCTTGATGTCGTTGCACTGTTTGATCGCCTCCTGCATGACCAAGATCCGACCACCGATTTGCTGCATGTCCGGTATTTCACAGCGCCGGCGCTGGGCAGGTTTGCGACCCACAAGCAGGCCTCGGAAACGCAAGCAGCGTACTTGCGCGCGTTAGCACACACTCACCCGCAACGATTCACCACGACATTAGGCAAACACAGCTGGGACAAAGGCGGAACCCTTCTGCCGGAGTTTGTCAGCGGCCAGCCGTATGATCGGGCGCGCCGGGTCCGGGTCTGGAAGCTCGAAGAGAAACAGACCGATGTGAACCTGGCGCTGACCATGTATCGCGATGCCGCCTCGGCACGCTATCAGCAGCTGGTTGTGTGCTCCAACGATAGCGATATCGAGCCGGCCCTTGTGGCTATCCGCGAGGACTTCCCGAGCGTCGTTCTAGGCGTCGTCACGCCACGCAATCCACCTGTCGATGGTGAATCGGACAGAAGAGTCAGCGTCTCGCTGTCGAGCCGCGCCGACTGGACACGTCACTACATTTTGGATGGTGAGCTGGCCGCGGCTCAGCTTCCCGAGCGGGTTCGCAAGCCCGGCAAGCCAATCGATAAGCCGGGGCATTGGTGAGAAGTAGCTGCGACAGCAGTGCTAGAGTTTGTCAGTCCTTCGATGGAGTTCCGCCATGAATACGTTTCTGCGCGCTCAGCTGCTGCCGCTTTTGCGTGGCTTGTCACGCGCTGGCCTGGTCGGCTTCGGCGTTGTGTTTGCGCTGTACTTTCTGTTCGCCATGCTGTTGTTCGTGCTGCACGATCCGCACGCGAGCGCGTCCACCGAGCGGATGGCCGACATGGCTGCACCGTGGCTGGTTGGCCTGGCTGCGGTGCACGCGTTGAGCAAGCTCGCCGGCGAAATGGTCCGCACCTGGTTGGAAGATCGCGGCGAGATGTCACCTCGCCGTTGATCGCCTAAAAGCCGGGGGACGGGGCTTGATGCACAGGCCGGCGGCAGTGATGACTACGTTTTCAGCCACCACAAGCCCATGCAAAGGGTAAGCAGTCCAAACACCATGATGGCGACCCGCTTGCGGTACTCGAACGGCGTCAGTAGGCCAAGTGTGACAGCGTGGCGCGAGACGATGATGTTGACCACGGCAACGGTAAAACACGCGGCCGTGAGCCACACCAGGACGGAATATAGATTCATGCGGGCTCCTGCGTGTTGATGTGCGGTGCCGCTTTAGCGCGCTGTGCGTTCGCTTGCAGCACTTTGGCGCGCTTGGCATCGGGGGAGTACCACGCGGCATAGACCCCTGCCACGATCATGCCCGCCCAGCCAATGGCGAGCATGGCCGGCGACTTAGCGATGGTGGCCAACATCGCCACCGCAGCGGCCAGCAGGCAGGCCCACATGCCCGAGCTGCGCAGCCAGTAGAGAAGTTTCATGGTGTCGCTTGTTTAGCTGGCTGTCGTCTCAACACCTGAGAGGACGGCCCGCTGGATGACCAGGCAAGCAGCATCCTTAGTGCCTGTTGATCGGTTCGGCTTTTTCGAGCTGCCACATCGAGGCGGAATAGTCTGGAAATGCGGTGCGTCGCAATTCGGCCACTGCTGCACGGTGCAGTTCGTGCGGATCGTCAGACGCACTAACCACGTCCACATAGCCATCGTATTGCGCAAACATACCGCTGCGAGTGCGCATGTGGCAGCGGTAGCGTTGGGATGATTGCTTTTGCATGTCGTCGTCGTGCATGGCGTGGCTCCTAGGCTTATTGCTGTGAATAGACGGGGCCGCGGCCCCGCCCAGTGCCAGTCTTAGTTTTCGATGTCGTACTCGGCAGCTTCACGGGTGCGATACAGGTAAAAATCGTCCCTCTCCCGACCGTTCTTATAGGTCTTGCGGATGATCCACCAATCCGGCTCAGTGCCGGCAGGGGTGTCACGGACGGCAGGCTCATCGTCCAAGTCCAAGAACTCTGTCACACCGACGGCGCGAAGTGAGACCAGCTCCCAACCCTCTGCGTCGTCCGCCTCGGCCATCAATTGACGCTCATCAGGCTCGGCATCTAGCCAACTTGCGGGCTGCTTTTCATGCGTTTGGTCTGGGTGATGCATGGCATTTCTCCGGATGTGGTGTGCAGTGTCTTGGCACACCTACATAATACCGATCTGCATGCTTGCATGCAAGCATTCAAGCTGTCATGCATGCAACTGCGCATCCTACCCTTGGAACACTCGCGGGAATACCGGGGGTTGTTGCACCTGGTCGATCGCTGCGCCTGGTCCCCGGCAACGCTCTACCCCTGGTCGCCTCCGAAGCCAGCCACCGCCCCAAGGGCTGCGCACACCACCAGCTCCACACATCACTCCCTGCTGACCCGCTGTTGTGGATCTGTCGGGCGTCGTGCGTCCTCAGTGGCATGTGGCTGTGTGGCGCGGTGGCTTCTGCAAGCGGAGCGCGCAGGGGCGAGGATTAGGGCCGACTGGCGATGACGCGGCACGCGGCATCGGTGCGCAGCACCCCAAGCCGGTGACCGCGTGCGGTCACGCCCCCGCCTGCAATGTCGAAATTTCTGCGCTTGGAGAGCAACGAAGACGGTGGCAACCGGGATCACCACAGGTACAGCCATTGTGATCAATAGGGCTTGCCGGATAAGTCAGCGACGCGGCTAGACTCCACCCTGCGTCAGTGCCGAACCAGCAATAGACGCCATAGTGGGATGAGAAAAAGAGCGGGTGATCTTTGACCACTGCAACCTGCACGAGGTCGCTTTCAATGTCACGGTACTCTGCAATCACGTTCTGACGTGTG
The DNA here is from genome assembly GCF_001908725.1 of Xanthomonas vesicatoria ATCC 35937. Lineage (NCBI taxonomy): Bacteria > Pseudomonadati > Pseudomonadota > Gammaproteobacteria > Lysobacterales > Lysobacteraceae > Xanthomonas > Xanthomonas vesicatoria. The sequence goes on from NZ_CP018727.1 coordinate 5,053, forward strand.
AGAGGCAATAGGCTTGCGGATTCGTTTAGCAAGTCCTCTCGCGTAGCATTTTTTGGCAGTTGTGGGCCATCTTGAGGCGCGTGCGGACGCGGAGTGCGGTAGCGCTGCCACTCGGGCAGCGGAAGGGCTTCTACATGCGCCAGAACAGCATCGAAGAAGGGACTAAAAGCATCTACATAGCGCTGATATTCAATCTCGGTGTTCATAGGTGTCCTTGCATGTGGTTCCTCATTGGTGGGCGCGCGCGGCTGGGCGGAACGAACGCCACGCGGCATAGGCAAACAACACGAAGGTGACCGGCACGGTGAGCGGGGTCAGTGCGAACGGAACACCCAGCAGGAAGATGCCTGCATTGCGCATTGCATCCTGCTTGCTTTTCCCTGTGAACATGGACACCACGACTATCGTGATGACCGCCCCCAGCAACAGGACCAACAGAAGCGATAGATACCGTCCCCATGACCCACCCCCGATAGCAGGGCCATCAGTCGATAGAGATTTCGACCTCTTTCGGCGCCAGGGAATTCGCTTGGGACCCGTGTTCTCGGGCGAATTCCGCAGGGGTTTTCCATGCCAGTGCACTGTGGGGGCGCTCCTCGTTATAGAAGCGCCGCCACGCTTCGATTTTGCTCCGTGCATCGGCTAGGGACAAGAACCAATGCTCGTTCAGACACTCCTGTCGCAGCCGGCCGTTGAAGCTTTCCACCATCGCGTTGTCCGTCGGCGTGCCACGTCGGGAAAAGTCCAGCTCTACGCCGTTCTCATAGGCCCAGCGGTCCATCACCTTGCCGGCAAACTCACTGCCGTTATCCACTTTGATCGCTTCCGGCTTGCCTCGTTGAGCGACCAGCCGCGCCACTGCGTCGGCGACATCGTCAGCGCCCAAGGACTGATTTACGACGATATCCAGGCACTCATGCGTGAAGTGGTCCAGCACCGGCAGCAGCCGGAAGCGACGTCCATCGAACAGCGTGTCACTGACGAAGTCCATGCCCCACAGCGTGTTCGGCGCCGCGGCCACCTTGATCGGTTGCCGGCGACGACTACTGCGACTACGTCGCGGGCGACAATGCCGCAACGACAGGCCTTCTTCCTTGTAGATGCGATGCACCCGCTTGTGGTTGTCCCGCCAGCCTTCGCGCCGCAGCATCACCAACACCCGTTCGCAGCCATAGTGGATGCGCGTCTGCGTGATCTGGCGCATCCGCAAGCGGATGGCGCTGCAGTCGCGCGCCTTGGCCTTGTACGAAAACGCCGAGCGCGACATCGCCACGATCCGCAATGCGCGTCGTTCGCTCACGCCGAAGCGCTCTCTCAAGCGGGCAACCCAGCTGCGCTTCTGTGGCGCCCTTAGAGTTTTTTTGTGACCACCTCCTGGAGCATCGCCATGTCCAGGCTCAGGTCGGCAACCAGCTGCTTGAGCTTGCGGTTTTCCTCTTCCAGCACGCGCAGGCGCTTCAGTTCGGAGGGGCCAAGCCCACCGTATTTCTTGCGCCACACATAGAACGTCGCCTCGGCGATGCCCATCTTGCGGCACACCTCGCCAACCGCCATCCCCAGCTCGACCTGCTTGAGCGCGTACGCGATCTGCTCTTCGGTAAAACGCGACTTCTTCATCGCCTGATTCCTCGTGATCCACGGGGCCCATGCGGGGCGAAGTCTCTACTTTACGTTGGCACGGTTTTTCGGGGGTGGGTCACCCAACTTACTTCCCCGTTCGATACCAGGAACGGCGCCGCCCGCGCCAAGGCGTCCGAAATGGGCATCCCAGAGGAACCTATGAATGCAGCAACGTTGTGGATGTCTTCGGGCATTGCTTTGCTCCTAGGCTTCTTGCTCAAACTTGAACCGCATCAGGCTGGCGTCTGACAGGGCGTTTTGATATGCCAGCGGCCCGATGTAGGTACCGAATGCAACGCGGTCGGTCGTTGGCAATGTGTCTGCTGCTGGGAAATACAGCGGCGAATCGCGCGCGATGAGGTGCACAAACCCTTCTTCCACGTCCACCTCGACGATTTCGGGCGGCGAGCCGCAATTGTCGAGGAACCAGTAATAGCCGCTGGGCATTGATTGGATCGGAACGCAGCTCGGCTCATCCTTCATGTTGGAATCTCCAAGTCAGACAGCAGTGGGTGCGCTGGCCTGGCGGCTGCGCCAGCGAGTCAGCGTGGCACGAGCGATCACGCGCCCGGTCAAGGGGCCAAGCACTGCAAACAGCAGGGCGAATAGCACGCGGCTCACTGACCACTCGCCCATAGTCACCATTGGATAGACCAACGGCAGCGGTGCAAGCCAGCAGCCCACGGCGGCGAGCATGCCATTGACCAACGCCACCACAGGGTGGCGTAGGAACTTTGGGCGTATCACGAGTCACGCCCCGTGGCGTCGGGGGCCGCAAACATGACATACAGCGTGCCGATGCCGAGGCAGACCCATCCAATGAGGATGCCGAGTTGCGAATGCGACCAGGACGCCACGGCGAGGACGGCCATCGCCACCAGAATGGTCAAGCTGCCCGAACTGCGGAGCCAACGGATAGCTTTCATGCGGATCTCCTGCACTTTATGGTGTGCAATGGTGTTGCACAGCCCCATAGTACCCAAATGCATGCGTGCATGCAAGCATGCACGCATGCATTTACACCTTGACCTTGCGCTTCCGCGTGGTCTTCGCTGCCGTGGTCTTGCCTGTGACCTTCTTCGCTGGGGCTGCCTTCTTGTCGGCATGTAGGTCCAGCCACGCACCCAGCGCGGCACGCGAGCGGCGCTGCTCATCGGACAAGGTGGCACCCTTCTCGGTGGCTAACTTCTCGGCGTAGGCCAGCTGCTTGTCGCTCGGCGGCAGATTGCCGTAGGCATCGCCATGGGCGTCCAGGAACGCCTGCACGGCCGTGTGCGAGCTGTCCGCATTGGCCGGCAATGGCACGCCGAGCGCCACGGCAATGGCTTGGGCATAGCGTAACTGGCCCTCACTGGGCGCGCGCGTGGCGGCCGCTTTGGCGGCATCATCCCGCACCGCATTGATGATCCGGGTGACGTTCGCCGCGACCTTATTGACGAACTCGTCGCGTGCCTCCACCGGCACCAGGCCGCGGCGCAGCTCGTCCAGCTTTTCCTCCCACAGCGCCGTCGTCGCGGCATCGGTGATCGGGGCAGGCAGCATTGCAATGAGCTCACGCGCCAGTGGCGTGCTGACGATGAATTTGCCTTGCGGCTCCAGGTAGCCGCGCTCGCGCAAGTTCTCGATGATGGTCCCGCGCGTAGCCTCGGTGCCGATGCCGGCATTTTCTTTCAGTCGCTTGCGCACCTCGGGGTTGGTGGCGAATTTGCCGACATCGAGCATGTCGGCGATCAAGTCGCCTTCTGTATAGCGCTTGGGCGGTCGCGTCTTCTTCGGCCGTAGAGCGGCCGCAGCGACGGTGCAGCGCGTGCCGTCCTGGATGTCAGGCAGCGCAGGGGTCGCCGTGTCGTCCTCGTCCTCGCTGTCCGGGTCCGTGCCAAAGACGGATTTCCAGCCTTGGGCGATGGGGACGCGGCCAGTGACAGTAAACGGCACGCCGCCGGCTTCCAGCGTCATGCGGGTTTCGTTGAACGTGTAGTCGGGCATCAGCGCAGCAAGATAGTGCTGCGCGATCAGCAGAAAGGCGGTTTGCTCGTCATCGCTGAGCGTGCGGCTGGCGAGCGGCACACCTGTGGGCACGATGGCATGGTGTTCTGCGTTGTCTTTCGCCATCTTGGCGCTGTTGAACACAGTGGGGCGGATGGTTGGTTTGTGGACGGTTAGCGCTGCTACGTGCCGCGCCAAGCCTGGCACCTGGCCAAGCGTTTCCAGCACACGGGGAATTTCGGCTTCCTGCTCATTGGGTAACACCATGCACGGCGTGCGTGGGTAACTGGTCAGCTCCTTGTCGTACAGGCTTTGCGCGATGTCGAGTGTCTTTTTGGCACTCCATCCGAATCGCCGCGAGGCAAGCTGCTGGAAGCGCGAAAGCGTCATCAGGGCCGGTGGCTTCTGCGCCTTGCTTTCGTGCGTGACCGCGAGCGGTCCACTGGCTCCGGTGGCCGCTGCGAGGATGGCTTCGGCGTCGGCGCGAGCGAAGATCCGCCCCGCATCCGCCGGGGCGTGCGTCAGCACGACGCTTGCCCCGAGTGCGGTCTGAGCGGTGATTTCCAGCTCGTAATAGGTGACTTCGCGGAACGCGGCGATTTCAGCATCCCGACGCACGACCAGGGCGAGGGTGGGCGACATCACCCGGCCGACGTGCCGTGGCCCTTTACCGCCAGCTGCACGGGACCGCAGCGTGTAGGCACGGCTGAGGTTCATGCCCATGAGCCAGTCGGCGCGTGAACGTGCCTGACTTGCCCAATAGAGCGGCTCGCTGCTTTCGCCTGGCCGCAAGCTGGCGATTGCCTTGGTGAGGCTTGCAGCATCGAGCGCGGAATACCACAGCCGGCGCACCGGTCCCCGATAGCCGGCGTGGTCCAGCAGCTCGCGGGCGATCGCTTCGCCCTCGGCGCCGCAGTCGGTTGCGATGACGATTTCCGATGCCTTGGGGATGTTGGCTAGCAGCACGGCTAACTCGCGCTGTTTGTCGGCAGTTGGTTGGTGCTTCCACGCGGTCGGGATCATGGGCAACACCTCGAAATTCCAGGCCTCCCATGCCTTGTCGTAGCCCGGTGGACCGACCTGTTCCAAGAGGTGGCCACGTGCCCACGTCACCCGGCCATCGTCGGTATCGATGTAGCCCTGACCAGGCTTCGGGTTGCCCAGCAGTGGCGCAATGTTTTTGGCCTGGTCGCGCTTCTCGCAGATCCATAGACGCATGTCAGCGCTCCGGGTCGTTGGCGGCGGTGTTCGGATCGGCCGGCGTGTCGGTGGGCAGCAGCAGCCAGAATGTCGCCAGCGAGACAAAGCCGATGGCGACGGCGGCAGCGGGTATGGAGAGCCAGAAAAACACGATGGCGGCGAGCATGCCGACGATCACGATACTGGCGCGGGCTGGGCGTGACCACTGCGACATGGCGTAGAGCATTTCGCCGATGCGGTATCCCAGGCTTTTTGCGGGTGCGTTCATGCGCTAACTCCGGCGGTTGTCTGATGCGGTCACCCGAGGTGGACCGCACAGACTCAGTGCGTCACGGTGTGGTCATGCAGCTGGCTTGTTCTGCTCGGCAAGGTACTTGGTGAAGTCACGGTTGCCATCGAGCGCATGCTCGATCAGGGCAACGGCAGCATCGTTCCAGTCGGGCTTTGCGCCCACGGTGTGCGCGTAGAAGTCGCAGAAGGCTTCCACGCGCTTGATGAGCGCGGGATCGAACTGCAAGCGCTTGGTGACGCGTTCGGTTTTGACGGGGATCTTCGGCAGTGCCGATGGTTTGCGGGCCATGTGGTTGTTCCTAGAGCGGGTAGCGATTGGCTACGGCGGTGGTGATCACGACGCTGATCGTGACGCCCAGCTTCTTGGCGTACTTGCTGACAGCGTTGTGCAAGGGCACGGATAGGTGGAAACGGAGGCGTTCGCGGTCTAGCTTGCGATAGATGCCGCCGGCCACCAGGGTGGTGGGTTGAAGCAGAAATTCTTCCATGAGGTGTTGCATAAACATGCGCCGGCTGAGTCCGGCGCGTTGTGCATCGCGGTCAATCGCTTTCATCTGCTTAGGGGCCACGTTCGCGACAACTTGTCGCCGAGCGGCTTTTGCAGGCATAGCTTTTGGCTCCGTTGGGTGGTGGGTAAAGCCCCCGGAGTTTATCGATATTGCACACGTTAGATCACGGTCACGGGCCATAGGGCGACAGCGCCAAGTCTTTATTGACCATGACCGCAACCCGTTGACCAGGCCGGATTTCCAGCGTGGGTTGCACGTTGATGCTGCGTTGAAGCAGCTGTGCGCCGGCCTGGTTGATCTGTTGCGCCGCGCCCTGGGATGCGGCCTGACCGGCGTCACGCTGGAAGGATGAAAAGCTATCTCCTTCGGCGGTGGCCACCGCCGCCGCAACCGTACTGGACAGCAGCACGCTCGACAGAACTTTGCCCCAATGGTTGTTGACCTTATCGCTCACGCCGGCATAGCCGGACAGGTCCACACCGGGCATGCCTTCAAGGTCCAGGCTAGAGCCGTTCGGAAAACGCAGGCGCTGCCACACCAGCAACACGCGGTTCTGCCCGAAGGTCACGCGCGAGTCGTAAGCACCGATCAGCACCGAGCCTTGCGGGATGATGACGTAGCGGCCGGTCGGGGTGTCATAGACCGGCTGTGAGACCTGCGCGGTGATCTGGCCGGGTAGGTCGCTGTTGATCCCGGTCAGAAACAGGGCAGGGATGAGCGTGCCGGCGCTCACGACGGTCGGCGTGGCTGGCGGAGTCAGGCGCGATTGCAGCGTGCCGGTGTCGCGCTTTTCATCCATGAAGTGGCGCTTGTCGTCCTGGCGGTTGGCATCGTCGCGAGCGGTCTTGTCTGGCCCACCAGCACCAGCGGCAGCGGCAGCGGCCTGCGCAAGCATCTGCTGCTGCACCGCCTCGGGTGAGTCCGGCGGCATCCCACCGAATGCCGGCTGCCCGCCGAACTGGCTCTGGTTGCTTGTTCCACCAGCTCCTGCACTTTGCTGGAAGCTGGTTTTAGCGTAGCGGGCATTGGCGGCTTGCTGCATGCGCTGTAGATCCTGCTGGGCGGCGAACTGCTGGGCCGCTGTCTGCGGTTGCGCACCGCCGCCGTAGGCGCGCGTGCTGGCCTGCTGCTGGGCCGCGTACTGCATTTGCCCCACTTCCCCCGGCATCGGTGGCCCGAGCTTCGGAGCGCGCTCTGCGCGCTGCTGGGCGGCCGTCGCGTAGTCGCCGGGCAAGGCATTGAACGCCTCGGGCTTGGTGGACATGTTGGCGGTGGGCGGCTGCTCTTTGGGCTTGTTCTGGTTCGGCTTCTGCATGAAGGCCTGGACGAAGGCGAAGGCAATCAACACACCCGCGATGCCGGCGATGATGCCGACCTTCTTTTTGTCCAGGGTCTTGATCTTCGGCTTGGGCGTTGCCAAGGGAATCGGCGCGTCCTGCGGCGGCGTATAGCCTTCGCTGGCCGACTCGCCCGTCACCGGGTCGCGTTCGTCGTCAGCCGGGGTTCCGTTCGTGGTCTGCATGCGGCACCTCTGTAATTAGCGACGGCGGATCGTGATGGTTTGCTTGGCGCCGACGCGCAGCTCGGCACGATCAAACACGCGGTCCACGATGTAGGTCGGGCCGCTGGTGCCGTTCGCTACGCCTTTGACGCGGTAGTTCACTAGCAGTGGTTCGCCCTTCTCGATCAGGAACAGTGCCGGGGCATCGGTTGCGTTGAGCGTGGCCGGCATGCGGATATAGGTCTGCGCGCCATCGTCAAAGACTTGCATGGGCTTCCAGGAATAGCGGCCGCCCTTGATGTCGTAGTTGAAGTGCAGCGCATCAGGGGCAACAGCCACCGGCTGGACGGCCTCGCGCTTGGCTGCCACGGCTTGCTGCGCTTTCCAGGTGTCGAGCGGGTACTGCCACGAGACGCTGGGCATGCTCCAATCGGCCACGCTGCGCGCGGTGACCAGGTAGGTGCGCCGATTGGTGGCAATGAACAGGTCGTTGGTCAGGCCTGGCTCCACCGCCTTGAGCACCAGGTGCACTTGCTCGCCGGCATCGGTGCCGCTGGTGACCTGGCTAATCAGCCACCGCACCGTATCGGACCCGTTGACCTCGCCCGTCAGCTGCTCGCCGGGTTGGAAGTCGATAACGGTCTGACGACCTGCGCCGACATAGATCGTGTAGAGCGCACCAGGCCGATAGGTAAAGATCGTCTGTCCGCCCACATTGGCGGTGCTGGCGCTTGTTGGCACTTGCCGTGCCTGGCCGACGTACTCGGCCACCTGGGCGCGCTGCTTGCTGTCGAAGTTAGACCGCGCTTTGGCGACGCGCGGGGAGACATGCTCCGGCGGCACAGGCGGCGCCACATAGGCCGGTGCGGGCGCGGGGGCGTTGTTGGCTTGCGTCGTCGCATTGGCGGCCGCCGTGGTGTTGTCGTTGAGCGCGCTGGTGATCGCGGGCACCTGTGGCGTGGTCTGCGCATTGGCAATGCCGGCGGACAACAACAGCAAGGGCAGAAGGGACGTCTTCATGGTTTGCATAGTGTTTGCACTCTTAGGCGAAAAAATTAGGGGGTGCTACCGATGTCGCGCTGCCAGTTGAAGTCCGTGATGAACAGGCCGAGCGGGTTCACCAGCTCCACCTTGGGATCGGGGGTGCTTTGCTTGACGGTGAACGTGGATGTCCACGTCGCCCGCTCCTTGACCTGGCCCTGGTCGGTGAAGCTGGTTTCCACCCACCGCACCTGGTAGCTGTCTGCCGACACGGGAACCACTGAGGTGACTTGCGTGGTGACCGTTTCGGTGCCGACCTTGCTCATGGTCGAGCCGGGCGCGCGAGCTTCGGCATTGAGCTTGTTCGCCGACGCAGGGGTCATGAAGCTGTAGGCCTCATTCCATGCCGATTTCACCACTACCGGATCGAGCGGGACGGTGCGCACCAGCTCCACCCAATGTTTGAGGAAGTAGCGAATTTCGGCCTGGCCGGGCGTGTAGTTGGGACTGGCGTAGCCCACAACCTGCGGCGCGCCATCGGTGTTGATGCGCGCAATAAGCGGCTTGGGAGGTGGGCGGTTGCTTAGGGCAATCAAGCCACCGGCCAGTAGCACCGACAAGGCGTAGCCGCCAACGGCTGCCCAACGCCATGCGCGCTTGTCGCTCTCCGATTTTTCGAGTTTGTCTGTCCAGCCTTTGCGCGCTGAATCGTGGTGGGGCGACATCGGCGGCGAGCTGGGACGCTGGCCGACGGGCGTTTGCAGTAGGTCTTTGGTGCTGCTCATGCGTGGTTAGCTCTCGTCGTTGGTGGGGGCAATCGTCGGGTTCCCACTGCCGCCACCGCTGGTGGTCGTGGCCCCTTTGATCGCTATCGTTGATGCTTTGGCGACGGTTGCTGCGTCGCTGAATCGCTGTCTGCCGGCTTCCAGCCGTTCCGGGGACGGGGTAGGTGTCGCAGGCGGTGTAGCTGCAGGCGGTACACCGCCGCTCATCGCAACGCCCTGGGACCAGGCATCCTTCACCGCTGCGCCGGCATTGGTGATCGGTGCAGCGGCCATCCGGCCGACTTCCGACGCACCAGCGGCCGCGTAGCTGGCGCCCGCTGAGACGCCGCGATCAATGTTTGCAGCGGCGGCCGAGCCGAACTTGATTGCGGCCTGGCCGAGCCGGGTGCTTGCAGCGCGTTGAACGCCGGCTGCAACGGCCTGGCCGGCCGGTGTCGTGCTTGCCGCCATCAGCCCACCAATGACGCTGCCACGCACACCGGGATTGCTCAGTGCAGCCGCACCGGCCCCGGTGCTGTTCGCCGCAGCTGCACTGCCGGCGCCGTGGATCTGCCCGGCAGCCGTGATGGTCTTGGCCGCACTGGCGGCGCCCATGCGGCCAAGCGCGGCGGCACCGACACCAGCACCGATGGCGGCTGCGCCGGCACCGATGGCCACGCCGGCCGCACTGCCGGCTGTCAACGACGGCGAGCCTGAGAGCAACCCGCCCGCCAATGCTGGGGCATGCACCGCGAGGATGGCCATAACAGCTGCTGAGACTGCGGCTAGGTAAGTCACCAGCAATTCGGGAGCCGGCGGCACTGTGAAAGTAGCCATAACATTGCCGTAGACAGCCATGATGAAGCTCAAGACCATCAATTTGACGCCTTGGGCTATGACGGCTCCAATTGCTTTTTCAGCAAGGAACGCTGTGTGGTTGCTTATCCCCCACGGGACCAGGATCAAGCCAAGCACCGACACCAGATAGAATTCAATGACGGTGAGCATGCACGTGAACGCCAACACGGCAAATGCGCCGAGAATGAATAGCTCTGCGACGGTGTACTGGACAACGACTGCAAGCATTGCAACCTTGTCCATCCAGCTGCCGCGCTGCATGTCTTGGATTTGGTCGTCAATTGGCTTGATGACCTCCATAGCTCTGTCGAGGATCGCGCTAGGGTCTTTTACCAGCGTCGAGGTACCGCCACCGGCTAAGGTACCGATCTGCGCCAAGCCACTGGCTACGCCGTTGGTCAACGTGGGCCACGACGCTACAAGGAAAGCAAAGAAGCCGATCCGCAGCAGCTTACGAAGGAATGGCGCGGTGAAGTCTTCACCGCGCAACGCCCAAAACAGTGCAGCTAACGCAATTTCTATGGCGGCTAAGGTTCCCAGAATTGCCGACGCGCGGGGCGTCAGGATTCCAAACCCGTTGGAAAATACGTTGACAAAGTTGTTGAGCAACGCGGTTAGGAATCCGGTATTGGTCGGGTCCATTGCGGCCTACCTTCAGTAGTTAGAAGCTGGTCTTTGCTGGTGGCACGGTTGACTTCGCTGGAGTGCTGCGCTTGTCACCGCAGTTCCCGTATGCGCGGCAAGTCTTCAACTTGAGCCGCGCATCGTCGCCAGCACCAGACCCATATGTTTTTTCTATCTGGTCAGCACACGCCTGGTCATAGGTTGCAACCTGCTTGCATTTGTCAGGCAGGCCCAACTTCTCAAAAACAGGGATGACCGCATCACTCGGTATTGTCCCGTTGGCAGTGGGCGTGCCTTTGGGTGACGCTGCGCGATCGCCGTTACAACCAGCCACGGCGACGATTGCTGCAACCAATGCTAGAGAGATGATCTTTTTCACTTCAAGAACTCGATCTGGGCCGGGGCGACAGTGGATTTCTCGTAGGCGCTGCTTCCATAGGCCCGATTGACCTTGATGTTGTTAGCCTGGTCGGCTGATAGTTGCCTAGCCTGTTCCTCAAGCAGAGCTTGGTTCATCGCTGCGGTCTGTGCGTTGAGCTTCATCATTTCCTGGCCGACCAGCATGTTGATCTGGTTGCCGGCCTGCGTAGCAGCTAAGGCACCAGTCGCTGACTGCGAGGCCTGGCCCATCGTTTCAAACTGCTGGTTGGTGCTATCCAGTGTGTCCAGGACGGCCGCGCCGCTGTATAGGGCGTCCTCAACGTTGTTTCGACCTTGCGCTTGCCACTGATCGACCATCGCGGAGAGCTGTTGGAACGTCGCATCGCTGTTCAATTGCGGGTACCGCTGAGCGAACATATCGCGCGTGTTTTGTAGGTTCGCCATGCTCCCGCGTAGCTGGTTGATGCTCTGCTTATAGGAGTTGTAAACCTGCTGGTACTCGCCGAACACATTGCGCGGCAGTGAGGCTAGATTGCGGCCCTCGTTGGCGACTTGCTGAATCTGCAAGTTCAATTGATCCAGCTGGGTTTTGTACTGCTGCACCTGCTTTGCATAGGCGCTGATTTCCTTGCTCTGCTGCAACAGCTGGGTCACCAGGTTGCTGCAATTGGCACACACAATCGCTTGCGCGGGGGCGCATAGACGGCGGAGCCGCCGGCAACGGCAATGCCGATGGCAACGGTGAGGGCTGCGGTGACGCGACGAATGGTCATAGCGTTCTCCATGCGGGGTTAGGCTTCGACGGTGGTGTTGCTGGGCGCTGCGGGGCTGCTATCAACAGAGCGCACGAAGTCGAGCGCCCATTGCAGGGGTGATGGGGTGCGTTGACTCGCCGGCTTTGCCAACTGTGCCTGGTCGTATTTGTTGACCAGGTGGGTCAGGTAGGCCTCGTTGAACTGCACGGTGGAGCTGGTGTTCTTGCGGATGGCGATTGCTTCGCGCTGCGCTTCTTTGCCGGTTGCACCGCACACGGCCAGCGCCAGCGGTCCCAAGCCCAGCGAGAACAGCCGATTGCCCTGCGGGCTGGTCAGGTAGTAGTCGCGTTTGGGTGTGCTGCTGGCGAGGATGTCTAGCTGCTTATCGTTCAAACCGAACATCCGGTAGAACTTGGCCACCTCGTCGTTTCGGGCGCTGCTGTTGGGCAAGAAGATCTTAGTCATGCACGCCTCGATCAGCGTCGGCATGATCTTGGATTGCGCCACGTCGGCCAGACTCTGCGTGGCAAACCACACAGCGACGTTGGCCTTACGCAGCACCTTGAGCCATTCGCGGATCTTGGCCGAAAACGCCGGGTGGTCCAGGAACAGCCATGCTTCATCGAGCACCAGGAGGCTCGGCCGCTTCGCGTCGAAGCGCTGCTCCAAGCGGTGGAACAGGTAGGTCAGCACCGGCATGACCACCTGGGGAGTGTTCATCAATTCTTCCATTTCAAACGCGAGCCAGCTGCCCAGCGACACGTCATCGTGCGTTGCATCCAGCAAGTAACCGTGCGCGCCGTCCACGGTGAACGGGTGCAAGGCCTCCTTGATGTCTGGATCTTGCACCAGGACGGTAAAGCCCGAAATGGTGCGCTGCTCAACCGGGCTGTCCTCGGCGCCCAACTCGTTGAGCGCATCCCAGATGGCGCGCTTACGCTGCGGCGTCATTTCGACGCCTTCGCCCACGATGATGTCGATGAGCCATTCTTGCGCCCACGCCCGCTCCTGGTCGTTGTCCACGTGGGCAAGCGGTTGAAATGCCGGGCTGGCGTCGCCGCCTAGGTCGTAGAAGCGCCCACCCACGTGGTCGGTGGTAATGCGCGAGCTGCCGCCCTTGTCGAATACATAGACCTGGGCCGCCTCGTAGCGGCGGAACTGCGTTTCGGCAAGGTTGAGCAGCACCGACTTGCCGGCGCCGGTCGGGCCGATGACCATCGTGTGCCCAACGTCGCCGACATACGTACTGAATCGGAACGGCGTGGTTTCCCCGGTGACCACGAACATATGCGGCGGGGAGTGGTCCAGGTTCTGATTGCCGGGGAATAGATCGTTCTGGCAGTAGCGCGGGCCGGCCCACACGCTGGAACTTGGCATGGCGTGGGCGAGATTGAGCGTGGACACCATCGGCCGGCGGATGTTGTGCTGCGCGTTGCCTGGCACCGCGCCGAGAAACGCATCGATGGCGTTGCCGTCGCGGCCTTCATCCAGGGTCACAAAGCCAAGGCCGTTGATTTCGCGCTCGACCGCGCGCAGCTTGGTTTCCAGCCGACGCGGGTCGGTGTCCAGCACGATCAGCGATTGCGTGAAATAGCCATAGCCCACCGCTTCGGCGGCGATTTCTTGCATCGCGGCGTTGGCATCTGCCGCGTTGGCGAGCGCTTCGGGGTTTTCCAGCGCGGACTCCGACTTGCTCAGCAGCTCCTTCAAGATGACCATGAAGGACTTGCGGCCGCTGAACCACTCGCGCTGGATCTTCTTCATTTCCTTGTCTGCGGTGGCCTTGTCCAAGGCCACCCAGCGCGTCACCCACCGGTAGGCCATGCCCATCCGGTTCAAGCGGTCCAGGATGCCGGGCGTGGTCTGCGTCGGGAACTGGCGCACGGTGATGATGCCCATGTAGTGCTTGCCCAGCTTCGGCTCTTTGCCGCCGATCAGTGGGGTGTCGGGCAGTACCCGGCACAGCTCCTGGGAAACGTCACCCGGCACCACCGGATGCCGCTTGGTGCTAATGGTGTCGTGTAGGTAGGTCAGCAGCTCGGTGTCATCGAGCGCGTGGACCTCGGGCAGGATCGCCGAGAAGGCTTCCAGCAGCCGCACACGCTCGACCACGAATTTTTCGAGCCAATCGTTGATGGTCTGCCGATCCCGATTAGCGGCGGTCTTGCGTTGGCCGTCCGGGTCGGTGAAGAACCAGGCGCGGGCCGTGCTCTCGCGCGCCTTGGGCGGCAGCCATCCGAGCGTGAAGTAATAGGTTGTCTCGAAATGTATGCCAGTCTCGGCGATGGTGCGGCGCTCTTCGTCGATCAGATACGACATGGGATCGGGGAAGTATTCACCGCTGGGGTAGCTGGTGCTGGGAGCGCGCTGCGCGTCGATCTGGAAATACCAGCCGTCGCCGAGTCTGCGGAACAGGTTGTTCATTTGGGCCGACACGGCAATCAGTTCGTGCTTGGTCGCCGAGTCCAGGTCTGGACCGCGATAACGCAGCGTCGTGATTAACGATGCATTGCGGTTCAGCACCACACCGGGGGCGACCAGGTACGCCCACGGCAGCACATCGCCAATGTCGGTAGGTTCGTTGCTGTATTTCGGAAGTCGCTGCATGGGTTGGCCTTCACTGAGCGCCACCGTGCAGTGATCCGCCGTAGCGGACCACTGCACGGTAGCCCGCTATGCGCGGTAGTGGTTTTTCAAACGGAGCGCGCGTTTCAACGCCTCCGGCCATTGCGTGTCGTACTTGGTCAGTAGAACCAGGCCGATGTGGATGACGATGTAGAACGGCAAGCTCCACCACGATTGCAGGCCGAGCACGAGGGCTGCAGCTGTCGTGAACGCGACAACGGCCATGTCGCGTGGAATACCTAGAAGAAGCCTGGGCGTGGACAGTGCGCGGTGTACCGGCACCTCATAGCCATCTGGGTTTTTTTGTTCGTCCACGATCAGAACACCGCGCCGCCGCCGAAGCCAAGGAGGCCGAGGAAGAACGTGCTTGCGGAGAAGGCAACCGACAAGCCGAGCAGGACCATCATCAGCTTTCGCATACCGGAGCCTCCTTCCGAGTTCGCCATCCCGAGACCACAGACAACGATGGAGATCACCCCAATCGCCTTAGCGACGGGACCGGTGATGCTATTCAAAATCTTATCTAGCCAGTCTTCCCACGGCATGCCGGTGCCGCTTGCGTAGGCGGCAGCCGGCACCATGAGAACCGCCAGCGTGAGCAGCTGGAGCGTGCGAGTGTTGCGAAGCTTCATCGTCATGTCCTGCGTTGGGGGGAAAGTTCTTTGTTTTTACGTAGTGTGTATACATCTAGCACACCAAGCAGCGGCCCGGTCATTCGGCTGACAGAAGCTTGTAGACGTGCCCTTCTGGCGTCTGCTCGACGCCCTTGACGCGCAGCACTTCACGCACGCGCCGCACCGCCTTGCGGCCCTCATCGTCGTCTACCGTCTCGAAACCGATGCTCACGATGATCTGCACCGTGCGGGCGATCTTGCGCGGAACCGGCAAGAACCCGCCTTGCACAAGCAGGTCCTCGATGCGCTCCAATGCTTCATTGGCGCTGTTGGCGTGGATGGTGCATAGCCCGCCGGGATGGCCGGTGTTCCAGGCATCGAGCATGTCCATCACTTCCGGCCCGCGCACCTCGCCGACGATGAGGCGGTCCGGAGTGAGGCGCAGCGTGTCGCGCAACAGGTGGGTCATGCTCCGGGTGATCTGGTCGCGGTTACGCACGGTGCGCAAGCGCACCACCTCGTCAGCTTCCACGCGCAGTTCTAGCGTGTCTTCCAGTGTGATCACCCGCCCGGTGATGCGGCCCATTTCGTACAGGACCGCATTGGCGAAGGTGGTTTTCCCGGTGTGGGTACCACCGACGATCACGATGTTGTCGCGCTCATGCACGGCCTTGACGATGATGTCGCGATGACGCTGTGTCAGCTGACCATTGGTGACGTAGTCGTCCAGCGTCAGGCGCAGGTTCGATTTCTTGCGAATCACGAACGTGGGGCCATCGGGCGATTCGGGCGGCAGGATCGCGTGGAACCGGTAGCCCGATTCCGGCAGCTCGGCCGGGAAGCTGGGGTTGTCTTTGTCGGCAATCTCGCCAACGTGATCGGCCACGATCTTGATGACACGCGCCCGCGTGTTCACATTCAGGGTGTGGTCGTGGCAAATTCGGCGGCCATCCTTCACATACCACAGCCGGCCATCGGGGTTGGCGCGCACTTCTTCAACGTCTGGATCATCCAGCAGCTCGCCGATGGCACCGCCGAGTGCGGATTTCATCATGTCCAGCAGCCGGCTATGACGTGTGGTGATGGAAAAGGATGCACTCATGTATGAGCTCCAAATTGTAGCTTTTACTATACCGAATTAAGCGAACCTGACCTACATCCACATTTGTTCAAAATGTGACGGGCGCTACGGTACGAGAAGCTTCCACAGCGGGACACCCACACACTTGGCCAGCATGGCCATGTTGTCGAGGTTGGGGGGCGACTTTCCAGTTTCGATGTTGCTGATCCAGGAACGCGTCAAGCCTGTTC
Source organism: Xanthomonas vesicatoria ATCC 35937 (assembly GCF_001908725.1). NCBI lineage: Bacteria > Pseudomonadati > Pseudomonadota > Gammaproteobacteria > Lysobacterales > Lysobacteraceae > Xanthomonas > Xanthomonas vesicatoria. The sequence goes on from NZ_CP018727.1 coordinate 21,073, forward strand.
TATCCCTAACGTCCCTTTGACTGAGCTTCGCTGCCTTCCGTGCTTGGCGGAAATTGCGTGCAAAAATCAGCCTCTCCACGGGCACAGGCTTGGGATCTTGGTGGCTGTCAGCAGCACGCGGTCGGCCTGGCATTCGGTGCAGTACCTCTGTGGTGGATAGAACATGGCACCACCGATTTGGCCAGTCGGCGCTAGCACTGGATTTTAGCAAAATGCTCTCTGGGTCTCAGAAAGAGGGTGTGCACTGCGGATGCGAAGCGCTGTTGTGCGCGTAGCGCACGGCGACCGCTCTTAAACGCAGACCACCCGAAGCCGGCAGCCGTTCCAGGGTCATGCCCTGCCTCGAAGTCCGCTTAATCACTTCCTGCTGACCCGCTGTTGTTTTTTGCGGGAGGGAACCGCCGCCACTGCGCGTTCATCGGGTTTGGTTTCCCGATCTGGCTGATGCGCAGTGGCGGTGGGAGGGGCGCAGCCCCTCTATCGAGCTTCTAACGTTGTCGGCGTCGCGTAGCGGCGGCGACGCCGATCTGCTGTTGATTTTCTGCTGACTGTGCTTTGAACCATAGGTTGACTGGATGGCCGGTCAACTAAGGGGCACAAATAACGTAATTTGCCCACAGGCTTATCCCCCGAGCAGGCGGCGAACTCGGCTTGGGGGGTGTCGTTGAGGGCGTCGGGGCGGTGAACGAGGCCGTCGGCGGCGGAGCGGCTGGCCGTTTCGCGGCAGATTTGCCGGCGTGGATGCCTGTTTTTGCGGCGGCGGGCAGGGGCGAGCCTGCCGGCGACGGCTACTGTTTCTGTTTGAAGAAATCTACGAGGTCCGCGATGTACTCGGCGGAGTGCAGTAGGCCGCTTGGCGGGTCCCCCGTGGCGCGGTACGCCGCAGGGTGGGCATCGCCCGTACGCGGCGTGGTGTGCGGCTCCTGGGGCGGCTGCCGGCGCGCTTGCGCCTGGGCGAAGGAGGCGACACCGGTCCCCCGCGCCTGGTCGGCGTGCTTGCGGTCGCGCTTGAGTAACCAGGTGGTGCCGGCCATGCCGCACAGCACTTTGAAGTTGAGCCGGCGCACGCCTGGCTCGCTGCACCACACGACGGCGCCCTTGGCGTCTTTGGTGTGCCGGCGCACCTGCTTGGTGGGGAATGCCCAGCCAAGGCTCACCATCATGTCGATCGAACGTTTGGCACGTTCCAGCTCGGCGCCGGTCTGCCCACCATAGGCGAGCTGGGCGAGATCCCTGAGGGTGTAGCGCTGCCAGGGGCCGCCCCCGTCGCGCGGCTTGCCTATAAACCCGGTGCGCACGTCGGCCAGGTAGAGCAGGGCGACGGACATGGCCAGCAGGGATGCGGCTCCATCCGAGCGCAGCGCCCGCACCCGCGTCAGCGCCTTGTCCAGGGCATAGCCGGCCACGCTGACGCTGTGCCTAACCTGCAGCCATAGCGCGCCGTCGCGTTCTTCCAGGTTCTTCACCAGCGCGACGCGGGTGGCGTCGAGGACGCCCGGCCGGCGCTTCTTGCCGGCCGGCGGCTTGGGCTGACGCCATTGCACACGCTTGTGCGGCCGACCGCTAGGTGCGGTCGGCTCGGGGCCTTGAGCGTGTGGGCCTGTCGTTACTGCTGGCATGTCCCGCGCCGATGAACGGCAGCGGGGCAAGGTGGTCGGCGTTTAGGCCTTTGCATCCTTTTCCCTCTTGCACGGCTTCGCCGGCGGGATTAGGATGGAGCTATCGGATAGCCCATTGACTGGTTTTGTCCCGCCAGCCCAGTGATGAAAAAGCCGCCCTGCCAGGGGCGGTTTTTTCGTTTTCGGCATCCGCTCATCAGACCAGCAGACCGCCTCGTTGTTGGTACCTCTGCTGCTGAACTACCTTATTGCTACAGGAGCGAGCGAACTCGCAGGAAAGGTGGTGGACGGTACGCGGTCATCAAAACCGGATAGGCAGAAGCGGGAACCGGCAGGCCTTGCAGCCTCCGCGCACCGCCCACCATAGAACTGGCGAGCTAAATAAAAGCGCCAGCATCGGACGATGGGCGCTTGCGCGCTCCTGCCATCTTTATCGGTTTGATGTGCCGAATCACTGATTGTGCAGCGATAGCTCAATCCTCTCGCCAGCCGGCGCGCGTGTCAAGAATAGGCAGGCCTGCATCGAAGCAGGGCCTCCATTGTGTTCCCATACACAGGCCCACACCGGCAACCTCTTTAAACCGTCGCCATCTCTACTGCCGCCGCCGCTTTTGCTTGCAGGTTGAGAAGCGTGGCGATGACGGCGTGCAAGTCGACGTACTGGGTGTGACGTTGGAAGGCGGCTGCCGGCGATTCCGGGTCACTTGGATCGGTCTGCAAATGCTCCTGGAACTGCTCGGCCAGCAAACCAGCCATGAAAGCGACGTGCGCGTGGTTGGCCTGCAACACGCTGCGGCCAATGGCCTCGAAGTTGTGCAGGCTGTCAGATAGCCACATGACATCGCGCGCCACCGTGCGACTGGCAAGGGTGGTATCGGCACGGTAGGCACTGTATTGCCGGATGGCCAACGCGGTGGTGCCACTGAAAAGCACCAAGCTGGCCAACTCATCGGTGTAATTGATGCCCATGGTTTTTGTCTTCCTCGGGAGAGCAGGGAGGGCGCAGTGCCGGTGAGAGAAGGGGTGCATACGAGGGTAGGCAGGGATTCGTGTAAAAAAACAGCCAAAAGTGAGTTAACTCGACTCGCTGTCATCCCAGAATTTTTCACGGATTTCTGCCGACCCTCTTTTAGCTATCCGAAACGCGCATCGCCATGCGTGTAACACCCTGACCTTCGTCAAGGATAAGGGATGGAGACACCCATCCCAGCAACGCGGCCCCGGTCGGTGCTATCTAGTCGTTGGCTTGAACCGGCCACTTTTCGCTTGATTACGAGGAGAACTGATGATGTGCATGTCCATGCGTCAATATGCTGCCTGCGTTGCGCTGCTCGGAAGTTGCGTCTCGCTCGCCCAGGCCGCACCAACCTGCAACAACCCGGTAGGCGAATGGAAAAACCAGCTGGGCTCCACACTCACGATCACCGCTGTACAGACCTCCGGGCAACTCTTGGGCACGTACATCTCGCCTTCCGGCACCACTGGGGGGGTGTATCCGCTAGTCGGCTGGTTTGCTAACCCGGTTGCCGGGTCGACGGCATCGAGCAAACTGCCCGCCATCACTTTCTTCGGTGCAGTGGGGTAATTACGGCAGCATGACTGCCTGGACCGGCACCTGTGATGCGTCTGGCGGCGTACCGGCCATCACCACAGTCTGGCACTTGGTGCGGACCGGTTCCCAGTATTCGTGCGACCACATGCTCACCAACAGCGATGTTTTCGTCCCCAAATGAAAGTGCTCGCCTACGCGGCCAGCGCCAGTTTGGATTGCTCCCGCCGCTTCCAGAGGGCATAGCCGGTACCGCCTGCTCTTCAACCAAAGGAAATGCTCATGTTGCGATTGAACGGGTTACGCGTATTGCTACGGACGATGGCGGCAACCGGCGCTTTGCTGACAACAGCATCGGCGTCGGCCGCTTGCGCCGGCATGCTCGCGCTGTCCCTGCCGTCCACCACGATCAGCAGCGCTACCGACGTGCCCGCCGGTTCCTTCACGGCGCCGGACGGCACCGTGCTCGACGCACTGCCGGCGTTTTGTCGCGTCGTCGGTGTGTCGCGGTCGACCAGCGATTCGGAAATTGGGTTCGAGGTGTGGATTCCGTCCGCGGGCTGGAACCAGAACTACCTGCAGGTCGGTACAGTCGTTTTCGCCGGAAACATCCAATACAGGTCGCTTGGTTTCGCCTTGCGCCGCGGCTATGCGACCGCAACCACCGATGGCGGCCACCGGGCATCGATCGGCGATGCGAGCTTTGCGCTCGGCCACCCGCAGAAGATCGTCGACTGGGGCTATCAGGCGCTGGCCACGACGATCTCCAACGGCAAGGCGCTGGTCTCCGCCTACACGCACCGCGCGCCGCACTATTCCTACTTTTTCGGCGCCTCCAATGGTGGCCGCGATGCGCTGATCGCAGCGCAGCGCTTTCCGGGCGCCTTCGACGGCATCATCGCCGATGCGCCTTCCAGCGCCTGGGTCCACAACGCGTTTTCCTGGCTGTGGTCGCAGGACGCCCAGTTCGGCAGTCCGGCGGCCACTATCTCGGCGGCCAAGCTGCCGGCCATCCAGGCCGCCGCGCTCGCCCAATGCGATGCAAAGGACCACACGGCCGACGGCGTGGTCAACGACCCGCGCCGGTGCCGCTTCGATCCCCGCGTGCTGTTGTGCAGCGGTGCCGAGAGCGACGCGTGTCTCACTGCGCCACAACTGCAGACGCTCGCCGCCATCCTTGCAGGCCCGGTCAACCCGCGCACCGGCGAGCGCATCTACTACGGTTTCGAGCCGTTCGCAGTCGCCACGCCGGGGACATGGAACCAGTGGGTCACCGGCAACGCCGCCGTTCCCGGCGGCGGCCATGCGGTGCTCTCCAACCAGTTCTTCGCCAACATGGTGTTCGATACCGGCAGCGCCGGGTTCGACCATACGCAGGTGAACTTCGATACCGATGTCGCCCGCGCCGAACGCAAGCCGGTCGCCGGCCAGCCGCTGGCCAGCGTCATTGACGCCACCTCTGCGGATCTGAGCGGATTTCGCGCGCGCAACGGCAAGATGATCCTGTATATCGGCTGGGAAGATCCGGTGGTTCCGCCGCGAGGCGCGATCACCTATTACGAATCGGTCGTGGCCAGGCAATGGCTGGATAACCCGCAGATCAGCAGGGCTGAGGATGCGCTTGCGCAGACCCAGCAGTTCTTCCGCCTGTTCATGGTGCCCGGCATGGGCCACTTCACCGGCGGACCCGGTACGTCGGCCTTCGGCGCGCTGTATGGGCCGCCCGCATTGGCCATCGATCGCCAGCACGACGTGTTGTCGGCGATGGAGGCGTGGGTCGAGCAAGGCATCGCACCGGAGCGCATCGTCGCGGCAAAATACGCCAATGACGACCCGGTCAAGGGTGTGGTCCGCACCCGGCCGCTCTGCCACTATCCGCAATCGGCGTTATGGATTGGCCAGGGCAGCGCCGACGATGCGCAGAACTTCCTCTGTGTGGACAGTCCGCGCGGCGCCTACCTCGACGGTGCGGCGCCAGGCTCGGCGCAAGGCCGATAAGTCGGGCGCTCGCAGCGCGGCTATTATGAAGGTATGGAGGGTCGGCATGGATTCGCGAAATGCCCTTTACTGACAGTGATTTAACTCACTTTTGGCTGTTTTTTACACGAATCCCTGCCGACCCTCTAGTTGATCGGAAGATACCCGAAACCTCAGTTCCTCGGCTGAGGACGGAGTGGGCTGTATGCTGTATCCCGTTTTATGAGATGGTCAGAGATGCCGACCCGCAGCAACACAAGAGTTTGGGCAGACCACGTCCAGGATCGTGTCCGCTATACCCTAAAACACCTTCATCCCGCATTTGTTTCATTCCACGCGCCGGCGCGTGCCGCTCAACCTGGGCATCCGGGAAGGGTGGCCAGGGATTTCATAGTGCGTGTCGAATACTCACATCATTGCTTCAGCAATGGCGTTGCCAAGGTGCCTAACTACAACCCAGATCATCTTTACATTTGGGAGAAGCGCAAGTGCGATCTCAGGGTTTTTTGCCCTAAACGATACGAGGACAGCAAAGAGCTTCCGGAGCTGATCGGGGCTCTGGATCAGCGCAACGTCTATCCAACACGGCACGACAATCATTTCGCGGTAAAACGCGTGACACCAGATGGGCACTACTCAATTTGGTTTCGAGTGGAGCGCGCGGATCGGTTCCTGCTGATGGTTGTTGAAAGCGCATACGTTCGTCTTGATATGGATGAGCAGATCGCGCGCTCCTCACCAACGAAACTGATAGATGTCCTGGTCAATGCTAAGTGACCAGACAGCAAAAAGCCCGCGTGAGCAGGCTTTTTGCTAAACAGCATGGTGTTGCGGGCCGGAATCTCTTAACCCCACTCTGGGTGGGACCTTCTCTCGAAGGTGGCCAGCTTCCCCTACGCACCGGGTCGGGAAAGCCTGTAACTGCTCAGTGACAGTGGCGTAATCATGCGTCACGACTAGCGGGCGAGTCAACCTAGGTAGACTGCCAGCTGTCAATCTCCCTTCAGGAATCTGAAGGAATGGTCGCAAACGCTATGAGACTAGTTCGAGGATCTGCCTTAGGAGAGCCGGAGAGCGTGTCAATCGCGTCGCCCAGTTGCATGATAGGTTGGGGCAGTTGCTCGCCCTGCGCAAGGTACCGGTCGATACTCTTCTGCCACGCCAGCCGTAGCTCAGCGGGATCTATGTCTGCTCCGGGGCTAGCCAGGCAGCCTGCTCCACAACATACCTCGCAGAGGGTTTGCTGCCCTTGCAGATGAGGTCTGTTTGCCCCCGCACACCAGCGAAGCCAGCCTTGTCCGGCAGATGATTACCGTCCCTGGGACGGCTGCGTTTAACGGTCAGCTTTCGGCATGGACAGCTTGACGTACTCGGCAAGACGATCTCTGGCTTCACTAATGTCGAACGCGTTGGGGTCGAATGGGCCACCTAACCACTCGGTGAGTTCACGTCGGCGAGCACTGCTGCGCCCAGCAAGTATCCTGAGCATCTCCGCATAGCCCCATGGGCCGCCGCAGTCCTCCGGTGGACAGGCGTTCTTGCCGGTAATCAAGTGCGGGCAATTCTCTGTTGGTTCTTCCATCACCTTCTCGACTGTCACTCGGTGTTGCCAGTCATCGCCAAAGTCGTAGGTGTAGATCAGCGTCTCTCCAATGCCAGACACATCGCACAAGCGGCGCTTACTGGAAATCTCGCTGCCATTGCCATGCCCGAACGAGAACAGGTGCATCAATTCCCAGCCCATCGCGCCCTGGATGAAGTAGTGCAACTGCGACAATTTCACGTCAGCGTAGATGTCGAGCCGACGCCACACTGTGGGGGTGATGCCAAGCAACTGGATTTTGAGCCTCCATACGGGCGGGTGGCTGACCATCGAAACGGACACCTTAGGGGAGCGTAATGCGTTCATGGGGGGGCCTCTGGATCATGGTCGGCGTTGTCGGTCTGCCCGGTTGCTGCTTGCAGGGCGTCAAACTCGCTATCGGTCTGGGCGCGTAGCAGCGAGGCGGTCAACTTGTCCAGCAACGGCGTGCGCCCGCTGAAGACCCGTTCCACCGATGCGATCAGGGCGTTATAGAAGCCCTCCCCGGCTGCGTTGCTGGCCGGTGTGGCTGCCGGCAGCCGTGCAAACAGGTTCTTGGTCGTGAGCGTGGTCAGCTCGACCAGCATCTGATTGCCGAAGTGCACGTTGCGCACCTCGTTGCGCAGCGACCGCAGCTCCTTCAAGACCAGCATTTCCTCGGCTTTGGCGTGTTCGGGGTCGTAGCGCTCGGCGAGCGCGGCTTCTACCACTGCGCGCAACGGGATGCGCCGCTCGGCGGCCTCGCGCTTGGCGAGCTGCATCAGCCGGGTTTCGATTTGCGTGTGCAGGATGGTCTTACCAACAGATTTCTTCATGGGAGCATGTAGTCCATGTCGTCGTCGGCTGCATCCATGCCATCGGCTTTGGCGGCGGGGCTGACGGTGAGTTCATGTGTGTCGATGTCGGCATCGGCGTCGATATCGTCATCGAGCGTGGGCGCCGCCTCGACGGCCACCTCCGGTGCGGGCGTCGGCTCGGGGGTGGGGTCCAGGTCGCGGGAGTCGTCGACGGCGGGTTGCAGGGCGGCCGCCACCGCGACCGGCACCACAGCGGGGGTGAGCTTGGTCCACGGGTTGCCGGCGACGGGCGGCCCGTAGGGGTATGGCCTGGCTGCGGTGTTGGCGACTGGCGCGTACTTGTGCGTCGGGTCCAGCACCTTGCCGCGCGCATCGGTCGGCGGCACCAAGTCGCGGAACTTGGCGTCGCTGTAAAACTTGATCTTCACCGCCATGATCGGCGGCAAGCCCGCCACCACGATGATTTTCTTGGCCGGGTCCATTTCTCGCACTTCGCCTGGCGTCATCAAGGCGCGGGCCGATTCCTGGTTGGACACCATCACGTGCCCGAGCCAGCCAGACAACCGGCCTCCGGTGTAGTTGGTCTGCTGGTGAATTTCAGTGGTCATGCCGAGCGAGTCGCTAATGCGCTTGGCCGTCTCGTCAGTGTTGGGCGCATACCACACGTGGATATGCGCACCGTCCATTACGGTATTACTCGGCCCGTAATATTTCACGATTTGGTTATAGCTCTGGTTGATCATCATGCACTTGATGCCGTAGCCGGCCACGTAGCCCAGCCCTTCCTCGAAGAACTCCAACTTGCCCAAGGACGGGAATTCATCGACCAGCAACAGCAGCCGGTGCTTGTTGCCCTCGGGGTGCAGTTCCTCGGTGAGCCGGCGAGTGATCTGTTGCAGCATCAGCCGGAACAGTGGCCGCAAACGTGACTTGTCGCTCGGCGGGCTAATCAGATACAGCGACAACGGATATTTGGCGCGCATCAGGTCAGTGATGCGGAAATCGCTTTCGCATGTTGCGGCCTGCACGATGGGGTCGTAGTACAGGTTGAAGAAGCTGCGCGCGGTGGAATGCACACCGCTGCGCTCGTTGGCGCTCTTGTTGAGCATGGCCCTGGCCCCGATCGCTACGACCGGATGCACTGTGCCGTTGCGGTGCTTGGTGTCGAGCATGTATTGCAGCGTGGCTTCCATCGTCCGTTCCGGGTTATCCAGGAACATGGCGATGCCGGCCAAGGTCTTGTCCGGCTCGGCGTAGAGGACATGCAGCACCACCGCCAATAGCCACGAGTCGGCCTCCTTGCTCCAATGGTCGGGTTTGCCCTTGCCGTCCGGGTCCACCAGCATGTCGGTGACGTTCTGGGCGTCCTTGACCTCGTTGTCGCCTGGGCGGATCTCGGCCAGCGGGTTGAACCGGCAGGTGTCGCGCTGGGTCGGGTTGAATTTCAGGACGTAGCCGATCCGGCTCCGGTAACCCGATGTCAGTTCCCAATTCTCGCCCTTGATGTCGTTGACCACCACGCTGGCCTGCCAGTTCAGCAGCGTGGGCACGACGATGCCCACGCCCTTGCCCGACCGGCTTGGGGCGGTCACTTCCAGATGCTCAGGGCCGTCATGGGTCAGGTAACGGCCGTCCTCGGTCAGGCCCAGCACCACACCGGCCTGCCCCAGCAGCCCCGATTTTTCGATTTCTTTGGCCTCTGCCCAGCGCGCCGAGCCGTGCGTCAGCACTTCCTCCTGGGCGCGGGTGCGGTAGATGGCCACCGCCACCATGACCACGAAACCCAGCACCGCCGACGCGGCAACGATGTAGATGGCGCGCGTGAAGATGTCCGGCGCGTAGGCGTTGTAGTCCCACAGCCACGGGAAGTACGACCAGGGCGCATAGATCCCGTGCCCCTGGATCTGGAACCAGGGCGCGCCGAGCTGGGGCTGGTAGGCCAGCGCGTAGGCGACGTACTGGCCCGCCGCCCACACGCCCAGAAAGATGCACGCCAAGCAGGCGACGATGGGACCGCCGCGCAGTCCGCCAGCGTGGCGCGTTTTCTCGCGTTGTTTGCTTTGTGGTGCCACCGGTTTAACTCCGTGTGAGTCCTAACGATTTGCCCTTGTCCAGCACATCCATTGCCGCAAAGCGGATGCGCACCGACTGGAAGGCTTGGTTCATGCTCTGGCCCTTCGCCAGCTGCACCGCCACGGTGTTGCCGAGCTGGCCTTGCAGGCCATCCTTCGCCGGCACCACCGCGAACGTTCCGTTCTGCACAATCACCGCATGGGGACCGCTGGGCAGGTTCTCGATGGCTTCCACGGTGCCCTGAAAGCGGCGGGCCACATCGAGATTGACCGGCTGGCCGTACTTGGACGCGAGCCGTGTCTGTGCATCGGCCAGCTCCATGCCGCGCATGTCTTCGTCAAAGCCGGCCTTGAGGCGCACGCCCGCAGGAGTGCGCTCGGCCATCCGCAGTGCGACCAGGCGGTCGGTGCGCGCTTCCAGCGCTTCCAGGAACTGTGCTTGCGTGCGGGTGCGGCTGGTGGCGCCCTTCATATGCTCAAGGCGACCAGCAGCCAGCTGCTCGTCCAGGAACGTGCGTGCAATGACCTGGCTCTGTTGAGGCAGCGGCCCCTTCCCAAGTACGTCAAGGCGCACGAAGGCGCGCTTGGGGTCGCTGAGTGTGGGATCGGCGCTAACACGCTCCACCAGGTCTGCCGGCACTTGGTAGGTGCCGTCTTCCAACTTGGTCACATGGCCCCGGTGCGCCAAGGCATCCATGCGCCGCACGTGCGCCTCGATGTAGGATTCTGGCGTTGCGTTGCCGGGTAGACGTTTCGGGTCCCACTCCGTGACCTCTTCCAGGTGCGCAGCAGGGGAATAGATCTCATCCTTCAACCGCCGTAGCACGTTCTTGTCTGCCGCCGTGGCGACAGGTGGCGTGTAGCTGTCCAGGGTTACGGTGTCACCGATGCCCCCGCGTTCGACCAGGTGCCGCTCCGACGGGGCACTGAGCGTTGCGTAATGCACCTGGCCGTCGAACCCGGCGACGATGACGTACTCGGTGCCCGCGCGTTTGTCGGCCTGCCCACGGTCGAGGATGACACCCTGGACCGGTCCAGATGTCTCAAGGCTCTTTTCGTCAGCCACAAGTCCGCTCTGGCTCCGCTCGGCGCGAAGATGTGGCTTCAACAGTCCCGCCACCTGCTGTTTCTGCAGCATCGCCCGCTCCATGCCGCGCAGCTCGTCTTCAAAGCCGGCCTTGAGGCGCACCCCTGTAGGAGTGCGCTGCGCCAGCTGCAACTCAACCAGGCGGTCAGCACGCGCTTCCAGCGCATCTAGGAACTGCACCTGGGTACGGGTGCGGATAGTGGTGTTCTTCAGCTGCTCAAGGCGGCCAGCGGCCAGCTGCTCATCAAGGAATGTTCGGCCGATGACCTGACTCTGGCGGGTAAGCGCGCCTTTGGCTTTAACGTCCAGGCGCACGAATGCGTTCTTGTCACGGGCATTGGCAGGGTCACCATCCAGGCGCGCCAAGAGGTCTGCCGGCACACGGAACGTGCCGTCAGGCAACTTGGTGACATGCCCTCGGCTCGCAAGTGCTTCCATGCGATTCACGTGCGCATCGATATAGGACTCAGGCGTTGCATTAGGAGGCAAGCGCTTCGGATCCCACGCCTTCACCTCTTCCAAATGCACGTCTGGGAGGTAGACGCCATCCTTCAAGCGCCTGAGCACATTCTTATCCGCCGAGGTCGCAGCTGGCGGCGTATAGGTGCCCAGCTCCACGGTGTCACCGATGCGACCGCGCTCAGGCATGTGCCGTTCCGAATGCATGCTGAGTGTCGCGTAATGCACCTGGCCGTCGAATCCGCCAACGATGATGTACTCGGTACCTGACAGTTTGTCAGCCAATCCGCGATCAAGGATGACACCCTGCACGGGTGCAGCTTTCAGGCTGTCCTTGTCGGCCAACAGGCCACGCCGGCTGCGTTCGGCGTCAATGTGCGGCTTGAGGTCTGTCGCTAGCCTGCGCTCCTGCGCCATGGCACGCATCGCCTCCGGCGCATTTGCGTGGATCTTCCAGCGGCCGGGCATCTGTTCGGTCGCTAAGCCGTGGTCCCGCAGGATCGCCAGCCGCTGGAGCCGCAATTGCCGCTGTGCATTGCGGAAGGGATCTGCATGCACCTTGCCGGCATGGATTAGGCCGCTTTCGCGGCTCTGCTGTTCCCGAAGCATGGACGCATCCAGACCCGTCCAGCGTTCCTGCGTGACCTCCTTTGCAGCGGAGCGATAGATGTCAATATCGCTCCGATATCCCAGCTCCCGTGTCGCCAGCTCGCGTGCCCGCTCACGCATGCCATTACTGATGTAGTCGCGGCTAATCACCAGGTCGCCCCCCTTGTCGTCCACGCCACGCACGATGATGTGTACGTGCGGGTTATCGGTGTCATGGTGGGCGACCGCCATCCAGTCTAGTTTGCTGCCAAGGTCGTGCTCCATCTGCTGCATCAAATCGCGCGTGTAGCTTTCTAGATTCAGGTTGGCGCCGTCTTCTGGTGACACGATAAAGCGGAACGAATGCCGGTCAGGTTCAGAGCGATCCACGAACTGCGATGTTTGCTCGCGTGTGAGTTCACCCGTGTCAGTAAACGGGCGCGCCGGACCGCCATCCTTGTCTACGCCGTGACGCTGGGCATAGTCCACGTGCCGCTGCATCGCGGCTTTGGCACCGACCCGTGGCGCCGCCACAACACGGGCCTTAATCGTGACGCGCTGCTGGCGGCTTCCGGTGTTGATCCGAACACCAGCACCACGCCCTGCATGGTGTGTGGTGGCGCCAGAAATGCGTCCGGTCCGTGCTGCCCGCTTGGCAGCGCTTTTGACACGGCTAATGACCTCGTTGACTTGGGAATTGTTACGCGCCTGGCGGCCCTTGGACAGGCGAACGCGCAGCGGCTTGTCGGTGCTGCTTGCACCTGGACTGCCTTTACTGGAGCCCTGCTCTAGCCCTGCTGAGCTGCGCTTTCCGCTCCCAACCATCGACGCCTCCCGGTCTAAATATGGCCTGTTGTAATTTACAACAGGTTGATCACGCAGTGTGGTAAGGAAAGCCTAGTAAATTTAAGAAGTTAAACCACACATACAACACACACTTTTATCTTGCCCTTCTTTTCCGCTTCTCCGTTTTTGCCCTCCGCCCCCATCACTACCTTCGACCTGGCCACCCTACCGCAGAACCTCACCACCCGGCCTGGCACTGCTCTAGCGCGTTGCCGAGTAGCCTGCACTGGCGTCCACCCACCTGGGCGACCAGGCGGCACAGAGCACCGCACAAGCGGTCAGCGTGGCCCCTGCTTTGCAGCCTTCGGGCCGGTTCCTGCAAACCCGGTTGGCGCGGCAGCTGGTGACACCATGGAAACAGCATTGGATTGGGCTTCGGTGGACCGCCGGCCGCTCAATCTCGCGCCTGAGGGCAAGTTGACCGTGACCCCGGCCGCTTGCGACACCCAGCCCACATAACCGTTCCGCAATCCGCGTGACTCGTTGCCCGTGTTGTACATGGACAGCGCACCCAGCAATGCCGGCTTTTCGGCGCGATACTTGGCCCAAGTTTGCGCATAGTTCTGGCTGAGAATGGTGGTGCCGACGCGGATGTTTGTGCACGGGTCTAGCAGGTCAATCGGGGTTAACCCGAACTTGCCTAGATGTTGCGAGTTGATCTGCATCAGTCCGATATCGGTACTGCGTCCCGCGCGCACCTGTTCGACCGCAATGCTTTGCGCGTCCTCCAGCCTGGTCGGGTAGAAGCTACGGGCCTGGTTGTTGATGGCATAGGGGTTGCCGCCGCTTTCATGCTTAATGATGGCTTGCACGGTCTGCGGATGCACCCCGACAGAACAGGCGAGAATTAGCGACATCAGGTCACTCATGATCGGCTCCATCTGGCTGCGCCTGGGTCCATATTGGTGTGATGCGTCCGGCGATCAGGGCCACCGGGACGAACCCGTAGTAGCGGCCGTCGTAGCTATTCGCTAGGCCGTCACCGATTGGGAAAATGTGGCCTGCCGGCACGCGGTGGCAACCTTGCAGCGCGTGGGGTAGCGGCACACCTGTGTGATCTGTCGCAGACACGGCACCTACGCGTGTAAACGTCGCCGGGTGTCCGGGTGTCGTCGGGGTCGCAATCGTGACTTCGACATTGACGCACACGGTGTCACCGGCAATGGCACCAACGCGCTTGATATAGAGGCTTCCGGGCTTCATCCAACCGCGTTCAAAGCCGTAACGGGCTGGTGCATTGTGGGGCGGAAAAGCGACCAGCTGACCCCGCTCTGCGCTACGCACATTGCGGTCCAGTAGATACATGCCCTGCGCAACACTGGGCGACAAATTGGCGATGACAGTGAACCCAAACGCGCTAAGAACACGGGCACTTGCCCAGCCAAACACCGGAGCCAAAACCGCCAGACCTAGGCCGATAACCAGCCCTGATATGACCTTTTTTCGTCTCACAGACATGCCGCTAACCCCGCCTTTTCCGGGGGAGTTTGGCTCTCACGTCGGCGGTTAAAACCTTTAACCGCGCCAGTGGCATGCGCTGGAAAAACTGTTCGATTCGCGCCAATTCTAGCCGATTTAGCGTCTCAATTTTTGCGCGATTTAGGGCTAGCCAAGCGACATACGCGCGCACCCGTGTTGCGCCGGTAATGTCGGCCAGAATGGCAACATCTGGGCGCACGGATGGCACGCTATCTCCGGTCTCGCCGGGCTGTAATGCTTCACACAGCACGACCCGCCAACGGGTTGTGCCATAGTCGTTTTGCTCCCACAGGTCGAGCGCGAAGCGGTCACCAGGTGCGAAGCTCAGAAGCCGGCGGCGGGTTCCTTCGTCGCCGATCACCCACCGGCCGACCTGGCGCGGCTTACCGGCGAGTATCCGCCGATTTGTCCGGCCCTTGGCGAAGGCTTCGACGACCTGGGCACCCATCCTTACACCTGCATGCACGCATGCTTGATGACTTGCATGCGGTTTGTATGGTGGCTATGCCAGCCTGCATGCCTGCAAGCTGCGTCAGCAGCTTGATTGCTTGCATGCACCTTTCCAATATGCATGCATGCCATCGTGCATGCTCGCATGCACCACTGCCACGCACCCTGCATGCAAGCAACCATGCAGGCATGCAACTTTGATTGCATGACGGCGTGCATGCGCGATGACTTGCATTCTTGCATGCTAGCCACTAAACAATCGTGCAGACTCGCATGCAAGAACGCTTGCATGCGATCAAGTTTGCATGCAAGCCTGCGAGCCGTCTTGCATGCATGTCTCACTCACCCTGGCCGTCGTCGGGGGCATCGGCCATCGCGGACAACGGGGCAAGTCCCATCGAGGTGAGGAACATGGAAATGCCCTTAATGGAAATGTCCTGAATCGTCAGATTGTGGGTATACCTAAATTCGGATAGCCGGCGCAGGTCGTCATCGGTCAGGTGTCGAATGGTGACGGTGCGTGTCGCCCCGACCTTCGGCGCGCTCTTACCGGCGCTGGCTGGGCGGCTGGTGCCTTGCGCACTGTCGGCGTCCGCCGCTGGGCGCGCCGGCTTCTCCGGCTGGGTCTTGTTCTTGTCCAGGGCGGCGAGCTTGCCAGTGAGTCCGGTGTTCATGCTTGGGTTCCTTTGGTTGCGCCGAGTAGCGTATTCACTTCGCGCCAGAGTGCGCGAACCTCAAATGCGGCCTTGCCGGCCGGCTCAAATTCGCCCACGGCCTGGCCGTGAGCAAGTGCACGGCGGTAGGCCGTGCGGTCGTGGATGACCGTTTCCAGCACCGGAATGCCGGTATTGGCTAGTTCTCGCTCGATTTCGCGCGTTTCGCTGGCCCGGATCGGGGCGCTGGACAGGATGAACGCCCCCGGCTTGCCGCTGGCGTGCAGTAGCCGGATGGACGCCGGGGCGGCAGCCAAGTCCAGCAGGCTCGGCCGGACTGGCATCAAGGCAAGATCCGCATGCTCAAGCGCGGCGGCGATGCCAGCCGATGCATGCGGGGGGGTGTCCACAATCAACAGGTCATAGCCCTCCTCGGCCGCAGCCGCGACCGCAGCGCCGACGTTGGCCGACGTGATCGCCACCACTTCCAGTGTCGAATCCGACCGGGTTTCTGCCCATGCCTTGGCCGAGCCTTGGGGGTCGGTGTCGGCCAGCGCAACGCGCAGGCCTGCTTGTTGCGCGGCCACCGCCAGATGGACCGCGATGGTGGTCTTACCTGCGCCGCCTTTCTGGACGGCGATGGCTACGGTTTTCATGCATTGCGCTCCTGGTGGAAGTCGCTTGCTTGAGGGCAAGTGTGCAATACCTTAGCAACATGCATGCACGCATGCAAGCTGCGCTAGCGGCTAGCATGCGTGCTGTCGTGACTACTTGCATGCATCCTAGCCAACACCCTTGCCGCGCGGCTTTCCGGGGGTTGCTTTGGCTGGGGGCAAGGTGGCCATGCCCTCGTAAGCAGCCAAACGACCGCGCAGAGTCGCGGCATCCTCACGGGCCTGGCCGGCAGCGGAACGCTGCTCGGCTGCCACCAGGTGCGCCCGATCCAGCTCGGTCCGTAGCTCGGTGGCGCGGGCATCAGCCGCGCTGGCTCGCTGCTGTAGGTCCACCAGCTCGATGCGCACCTGGTCGATGGCGGCCTGGTGGGTGGCCGCTGCCGTGACGGCCTGCTGCATGGCGGCTTCCAGCTCGGCAATGCGTGCTTGGGCCGCTTCCAGCTCAAGTGCTTGGGCCTCGTAGGCGTCGGCCATCTGCTGGCTCAACGCATCCGCTTCCTGCCGCTCGGCTTCCCAGCCAGCCTGGGCGGCACGCAATGCGTCATTGGCGGCGTCCTGGGCGGCCTGCCACAACGCCAACACGGCCGTGCCGGCGACCTGCTGCACGGCCTCGGGCACCTGCACCGTTGGGGCCGGGCGCGTCTGCATCCGCCGCCACTCCTTCATGACGGTGTTTGCTTCGTTCATGTTGACCTTGGCTGCTTTGCGCACGGCATCGACGGTTGGGAAAACCTCCCGCCCGGCCTGGTCATACAACGCATCAGCTGCTGCGAGGATGCGGTCACGTGCGTCTTGAGAGGGTTCCATGCGCGGCTCCAGCGGCTCAGTTGGTAAGAAGAAGAATAGTATTATTATTCTTACCAGGCAAGCGGATTTTGCAGTTGATTGCATGCCGTTCGTCGGCACGTGGGCGGATCGTTTACGGGGTCAGCAAGGCATCACACACGCGGCTGCAACGATGCTCCGGCATCGGCACGGTGTTGCGATGGGGCAGGGTCGGCGCCGACGCGGCAGCGAGGGGCGCACCTGGTCAAAGGTGCAAACCAAAAAAACGGCGCCGGTTGCCCGGCGCCGCTGTGTATCACTTACCGGTTAGGGTAAGACCTGCAATGCATCCGCACTGATTCCCAACGCCCAAAGCGGTGGCGCCAGTAGCGGCGGACATGTACAGGTTTTGGCCAAGCACAAGTAACGCAATTCATAAACTGCTCCTTCCCCGGTCACGGGGGGAGCGCTGTCCACAGCAGGTGTTCGTTAGAACGAACTGTTAGGTAAACCGAACACCTTTGTTACGAAATTGAGCTATACTAGGCGGCATGTCTTCCACAACATCCCACGAATCCAACGCAATTTTGCTGCTATGTAAGACTGCATAGAAGACCGGGAACGCTCTACGCAACAACGCTTCGCTGGACCTTCCAGCTAAATGAAATTCAAAGGCTACCTGCCTGCCAGCAGGTGGCTTTTTCGTGTTCCACCTAACACTATATTAACCTGGTCTCGTTCAGGAAGTCAAGGCCTATCGGCCACCGTGTGCAAAACCTGAGCCAATCGCCACAGCCCTTGCTGCGCTTGCGTTTCGCCGACTATCGGCCGCACTGACACGATGAAATCTCCGGCTCGCGTGCGACCTAGGGGCCACTGCGCCTGCTCGATGTCACGGCAGCAGCGCTTTTGTGCGCGTAGCGCACGATGACCGCTCTACCACTGTGCATTGATCGACACCCACGGTCTGACCAGGGCCTTGTCGCCTCCACGCTCGCCATATCACTCCCTGCTGACCCGCTTTTGGGGTGAGGGAGCCGCCGGCGCTGCGCCTGGGATTCAACCAGGGTGCATTTGCGTGAGTAGCAGCGCCGGTGGGAGAGGGACGCGGGCGTCCCTCTCCGGGGGGTCGAAGTTGCGACCGCAGCGCCGTAGGCGCGGAGGGAGGACAGGGGGGCGCAGCCCCCGCAACTGGAGAAAGCTCTTAACGCTGTCGGCGTCGCGTAGCGGCGGCGACGCCGATTTGCTGTTGAGCGCTCTACTGACTGTGCTTTCAACCATAGGTTGACTGGTTGGCCTGGCAATTAAGGATCACAAATAGCGCTACTTCCCCACAGGGTTATCCCCCGAGGCGGTGGGGAACTCGCTTTGGCGGGTGTCGTTGAGGGCGTCGGGGCGGTGATCGAGGCCGCCGCAGGCGGGGCGGCTCGCCTTTTCACGGCAGATTTGCCGGCGTAGATGCCTGTTTCTGCTGCGTCGGGCAGGGGCTGGCCTGCCGGCGACGGCTAGTTGAACAGGGCGAGGATGTCGGAGATGTGCCGCACGGCGCTCTGTGCGTCGCCTGGCGGGTCGCCCGTGGCACGGTGCGCCGCAGGGCGGGCAGCGTCCGTGCGCGGCGTGACGCCCGGCTTCTGGGGCGGCTGCCGGCGGGCGTGCGCCTGGGCGAAGGACGCAACACCGATCCCGCGCGCCTGGTCGGCGTGCTTGCGGTCGCGCTTGAGCAACCAGCTGGTGCCGGCCATGTCGCACAGCCGTTGGAAGTTGAGCCGGCGCACGCCTGGCTCGCTGCACCACACGGCTGCGCCCTCGGCGTCTTTGGTGTGCCGGCGCACCTGCTTGGTGGGGAATGCCCAGCCAAGGCTCACCATCATGTCGATCGAGCGTTTGGCGCGTTCCAGCTCGGCGACGGTCTGCCCGCCATAGGCGAGCTGGGCGAGATCCTTGAGGGTGTAGCGCTGCCAAGGGCCGCCGCCTTGGCGCGGTTTGCCTACAAACCCGGTGCGCACGTCGGCCAGGTAGAGCAGGGCGACGGACATGGCCAACAGTGATTCGGCTCCATCCGAGCGCAGCGCCCGCACCCGTGTAAGTGCCTTTTCCAGGGCATAGCCGGCCACGATGACGTTGCGGCTAATCCGCATCCACAGCGAGCCTCGTCGTTGTTCCAGGCTGCGCACCAGCGCCTCGCGGGTGGCGTCGAGGACGGCCGGCCGGCGCTTCTTACCGGACGGCGGCTTGGGCTGACGCCAGTGCACACGCTTGTGCGGCCGGCCGCTGGGAGCGGTCGGTTCTGGGCCTTGAGCGTGTGGGCCTGTGTCTACTGCTGGCATGTCCCGCGCCGATGAACGGCAGCGGGGCAAGGTGGTCGGCGTTTATGCCTTTGCATCCTTTTCCCTCTTGCACGGCTCCGCCGGCGGGATTAGGATGGGGGTATGAATTGTGCCCCATTGGTCTGGTGTTCCCGCCAGCCCAGTGATGAAAAAGCCGCCCTTGCCGGGGCGGTTTTTTCGTTTTCGGGGGGTCTACTGCGCTAGCAGCTGGCCCACCCGCGTTGTCATATCGCTGCCAAGTATCCGCGCGCGGCCCTTAAACCGCAAGCAATCCCCGTGTGCACAACCATTGCACACCGCACCTGGCATGCATTTTGCCCTCACGCTGTCACGTGCCGGCATGATTCGTTAGGGCTATCGCTGGACACGGAACGCGTGATCGGCCGGCGGAATGCGCCGAGAAACAAACATCGGATCAAACAGCCTGGCGCGCGTCATCGTCGATAGCCGCAGCTGCTGCCGGCAGCCCGTGACGACCGGGCCAGACACGCTAATGAACTCGGTGGACGTGACAGACGACACGCCAGCATCGCCCGCGATGCAGTCGCTTCCCAGCACCGCCATGCGGGGTTGGTGATACACCTGTGCAGCCTGGCGTTTGCAAAACAGGACATCTTCGCTTACTGCGTCGTGGTCCTGGTCGGCGAGGCTGTAGTTCACCTCATGGGTGCATAGGATTTCCCCTTCGACCGCCCAGCGGGTGACGACGCGGAACGCATCGACGGTTCCGGCCGCCTCGATCAACAGGCCATTGATGGCCATGCGTCCGATCTTGCGACAGGCCACCTGATACCGCTTGTTGGGATACGGGCGGCGGGCGACGACCTCGACGCCGTTGCGTAGCAGCAGGCCGAACGGGTCAATCGCAATATCGACCAGTTCGCACCGGGTGGGGATGCCCTTCGGCTCAAGCAGCCGGGGCGAAAGATGGATCAGCATGGGATTGCCTCATTGCCGGGCAGCCTACGGGTTGTGGCTACGCGGTGTGGTCACGCGGGGAAGCATGGCGCCAGTGCGTCCAGTACGCCACTAGAGTGCGCTGCGGGCGCGCTAGGCGCCTTCGATCACCGGGGGTGTGCGCACGGGCAGTGCGAAGTCAGCAGCCAACTGTGCGGCCGCCGCCAAGGGCAGCACGTAGTGCCCCTCGGCCACCACCAGCGCGGCGAGGTCGGCCGACACCGCTGCGGGCGAACACACGAAGACATTAAGCGCGGCCACGCCGCGCACGGTGCAATACGCCGGGCCTGACACGTCGCCGACGTGGGGGGCGAGGTGGACACCGAATTGCGGCTCCCCGTTTTCGACCTGGTGGCGCACGTGCAGCAGTAGCCCGGCATGGGCGCTGGGATAGCTACCGGTGCGCGCCGGGGCTGCATTAGATCTGGGCTTGTCCATGTTCGGTTCCTTCGATCAGCTCTCGGTGTGCACAACCATTGCACACCGAGAGCGTAAAAAAAAGCTGCCGCCGCAGCCCTGGGCCTTTATCCGTAGAGGACATTTAAGACGAAACAGAAAAAACCTACGGCTACACACCTAGCCAACACATCGATGTAATGGGCCACTTCTTGTTCGTCCACCTGGACCTCCGTTTGGTGATTGCCTAAGTACATCGGTCAGCGGGACTTGTGCGCGATCCAGAGAAGCCCGCCCAGACCGCAAACAACGCCAACCAAGTAAATCAACCATGCGTTGTCGCTGATTGGACTGCTAAAAGCCGCATTGGGTGAGGTCGGCTCAAAGGTCGCAAAGCCATAGATGCCCATGCCGACAAGCGCGCAGCTCAGGACCAGGAACACGAAATGGTGACGGATGGCATACAGAAGCGAGTGGCGCAGTTTCATTGGAATGACTTCATGAGGGAAGGGAAAACAGCGGCGGCGTGCCGCACTAGGATAATCAAGCGTAGCTTGACCAGTATTGCGGGCGACCGTCCCACGGGTGGGCGTAGCTGCTGCTGGACAACTTGACGCCATTGCGCGGGTTGACCCGCTTGCGGATCGGCTCGGCCTTTGTGTACTGGCCTGGCACCGGGATGGCAGTGCCGGACATGTGGCCGGTGTCCTGTCGCTGCTGGACCAGCTCGCGCAGGGTCACGGTGCGATTCTGCACGGCAACGACTTCGTAAAAATCCACGTTGGTCTGTTCGTAGCCATAGCTAGACACCAGCACCGCCCCCACGGTGAGGGTGTGCGGGCGCTTGGCCTCGGCGCGGCGCTCGGCCTGGGCGTCGGCCAGCTGCTGCCGGCGGGTGGTGAAGCTGGCAATGTCTTGCTCGGCCGCGGCCTGCGACCGAAACCACGCCCGGTCAGGCTTCAAGGCCTTGCCGTGGAACTTGGTCACGACGATGCGGCCGGCTTCCTCGGCGATGTAGTAGCGCGAGCCGTCGGCCAAGTCGTGCGGCTGCTGGGCGTAGCGGGGGCCGGCGATGGCATCGCGTAGCTCGGCACGCTCGGCGGCGGTTAGGGAAGCGGGGTTAGGCAGCTTATGCATGGTGGTGTCCTGGTCAGTGCTGGGGGGTGGTGGCCAACAACGCAGCGGCGGCGCTGTCGGAGTCGGCCTGTTCGGTCAGTGCGATCGCTTTGCGTGCCAGCTCGTGGGCGCGGAACAGGCTGCGTGCACCTCCGGCGGGCAGCTCGCGCAGCTGCTGGGCTTCGCGGCGCAAGCGCGCTGCATGCACCCGACAAGCGCGCTCATGGCGGCGGTGATCGGCGATCAGGGCGCGCACGTTGTCGGCGGCGGTCATGCCGCACCGCCGACACGATCCAGAAGCCGGCAGCGCTCGCACTGAATCGCAGGCAGTGGCAGCAGCGCAGGGCAGCACAGGCACGGCGTGGACCGCACAAAGTCGGTCAGCTCTGCAAGCACGGCACGGGCTTGGCGCAGACCGGCGTCAACGCTCACGCAGTGGATCTGCTGGGTGGTCTTGGCCTGGTCCATCGTCAGTTCCTCAAAGTTGCGGCCGATTGTGTGCAATACCATTGCACACCATGTGGCAAAAAAAAGGGGTCAGTCTTCGGTCGGCTGCATGATGGTGATGACCGGCTCGCCGTTGTCGCCGCCGATATGCATGTGCAGGGTCACGATACGGGCCTGGTGGCCTTTGCCCTCACGGGGCACCCGGTGCAGGGCGAACGGCACCCGGTTGCCCTGGGCGTTGCGGGCGGCGAAGTTGCGCGCCATGAACAGCACATCCCACAAGCGGCCTTCCTCATCCTGCGGCACGCGCTTGCGCTTGGTGTCGTCCTGACTCCATGCAACGCAGTCCGCCCAGACGGCACGCGTGACGGCAACCGGCACCTTAAAGCCGGCCTCGCGGGCGAGGGTAGACACGTCCACCAGGTCGCCGTCCTCGATCAGGTCAGCGCGGGTATGGGTATGGGTATGGGTATGGGTATGGATGATGTCGGATGCGGTGAACATGTGGCTGTCTCCGGTAGTTGTGTGGTGTGCAATGTCTTGGCACACCTTCATAATACCGATTCGCATGCTTGCATGCAAGCATGCAAGTTGTCATGCATGCACCTCTATGTTCTGACAGTGGAACATCGCCGCTCGCAGTAAAGCGGGGGGTTGGTGCACCTGGTCGCTCGCGGTGCCTGGTCCCCGGCCACGCTCTGCCCTGTTCGTGTCCGAAGCTCGATCACGCAACAACGCCGGCATGCCTAACCTGGCCACACACGCCACCATGCAAACCCGCTTTTACGGGTGGTCGTCGCCGGCAGCGCAGCCCCTTGCCTGCGTGCAACACTGCGTCTATCAACTGGCAAGGCGAGACACATGCAAGAGCAAGACGTGCCCGATGACGAATGCCCCATGTGCGGCGGGGTGGGTGGCTGGCCTGGCCTCACCGAGTGGGTGACGTGCAAGCCCTGCAAGGGCACCGGCAAAAACATGTTGCCGCCGCCCGATGCTTGGGCGGATCTGGACGACTGAGGCACAAAAAAAGCCGCCGGGATCTCCGGCGGCTTTTTACGGTGTATCGCGCGGTGATGCAGTGTGATCTAGTCCGGTAGGTTCCAGTTTTCGCCCTCGCCTTTGTCGCGCGGCTCGCGCTTGCGCACGATCAGCGTCACCTCGCCGTCGATGGCCACCGGCACGGTGCGCAGCTTGAGGGTGTAGCCGCCGCTTCGATGGGGAAAACCACTCGGTTCCGGTCTCGCCGTCGCCTTTGGTGTAGGCGTGAGGCGAGACGACATCGAAGCGGTCGTGCGTCGTGGTGGGGGTGTTGGCGTTTGCTGCGGTGGAGTCGGATTTAGGCATCGTCGTCGCGTCCTCGGCGTATGGTTTGGTGCGCGTGCGATAGCACGTGCATAGGCGAGGTTAAACCGTGCAATACCATTGCACACCTCGCCTATGCGTGTGCTGTTGCGGACTGCGACGCAGGCCGCGTGACCTGGTGGCCGTCCACGCATGCTCCACGGCAAGCGCGTAGCGCTGCCCGTCGCCGTGGGGGATGGGTGTATCCATCCCCAGGCGTCGGGGAAGCGGTGGGGCATGGGTGGGCGGGCCTGACGGTTGCAGCTCGTCCCCGGCTTGTCCACGGGGGCGGCCAACGGCCGACGCTGACCAGGTGGTGCCGTCCACCTGGTCAGCGCCACGGTGGGCAAGCGGGGGGCGAACTGCCCGCCTGCGATCAGGCAAACAGCTGCTTGATGGAGTCAACCGGCACGTCGTGGTCGCTGTCGGCGTTACGGCCGCCGAGCACCAAGCCCTGCAGGTACGCTGGACCCAAGATGTCCAGGCGCTGGAAGGCGTGCGCGCCGAACTGGCGGCAGCGCGGACCGAGTTGGTCGAAGAGCGCCAGCGCCGGGAACACGCCGAGGCGGACACCTTGCGGGCCACGGTGCGCCTGAGCACGTTGGAACAACTCCTGGCGCAGCTGCGGCCAGCGTACTCCGTTGGCGAACCCGAAAACGCCATCGCAGCCGGTGCAATGCCGGCAGGTAGGTGATTAGCTGTTTGGCGGAGGCTAGGGAATCCCCCGCGTCAATGCTTCGTCGCCCCAAACATGCCTTCGGTGAGGCGAAGCAAATCGGAAAGCTCCCCCCCAAACTTGATCCTACAGTCACCGGAGAAGATCAAGATGGGGCTATGCACTTCAAAGCCGAGCGTGGTGGGTTCGCCCGTAGCGGGTTCACCTGAGCAATATTTATCCCACACCACAGAGCAGCCCACGCCCTCTACGCCTTCATCCCCCGATGCGCCCATGTCACCCAGCCTGCATGGCTTGGTGGCACTCGGCTCTTTGGGAACGAGGCGGGCTTTTTAATTAGCGTTAGGTATTGCACGACAAATCCAAATTAACGGTTAATATATATGAAGAATTTTATGCGTTCACTTGGCTTTGGTTCTAGCCGCTCTAGCCGTTCTAGTAGCTCAAATTGGAATGAACAGCAAGCTGATAATGACGAGCAAACGCCTGCCTCAAGTCCTTCCACGAGCCCTTCCCAAACTAGCTCGGCATTTTCTGGGCTCCCGGAACGCCCACGCAAAAAAGCTATTGCGCTGGAAGAATCGCTGAATAGTTCAAATAATATTCCTTATGAAATGCGGATGTATGCGGAGGCTGCATTATCTGCCGCGAAGCATGGAAGTTCCGAAGCCATAACAAAAGCTGATGTTGAAAATAAATATTATTTAGCACATGCATATAATGAGAGATTTCCAGAGCTCCATCTTAGCTGTCACGACTCTGCCCAATCCTTTTTTTCCGAATTTATGACTTCTGAAAAGCAGGCTTGGCGATCAATCGTTCGCCTATCTCCTTCGAGCATGCATCATGCGGCGATTGACGTTAGATTTAAAGATGGGAAGCGTACGATGTTGGTAATTGAGCCAGCACTTGCTTACGGAATGAAAGACGGCGAAATTAAGGTTATGGCCGGCTATGAAACATTAGGGAAGAATGTTCAGAATTGTCTTGGTGAAAATGGAGACATGGCGGTCATCCAACTGGGTGCGCAGAAGTCTCTTTTTGATTGTGTTATTTTTTCATTGAATATGGCTCTGTGCGCTTATCAAAAAGACAGCGTTTTTGACAATCTTCACGATTGTTTAAGAAGAAACGTTCGATGCTTTTCGTCCGGGGAGAGGAAGTCCATTCTGCATAAGAATATAGAGTTCATAGAGGGCGACAAATTTTTGCCGCCCATTTTTTATAAGCATTCACACTCTAGAGGGGTTGTAGGCGAATTCATATCGAATCAGCCTGAATATGCTCATAAAAATGTGAGCACAGGACGCACCAACCCAAGTGAAGATCTTTCCGAAAGAGTAGAAAACTTTCGTGTGCGAAGAGGTGACCTAAGCTATAGCATGTCGATTGAGGCATCTCGATTGAGGAAAATTAGGAAAACTATTGAATCATAATTCGTCGGCATGAATAATTACTTCATGCGCCTGCGCAAGTCAAAGGGTTCAAGTCGAACCACAAGCGTGTTTATCGCATTTACCGCGAGTTGGAGCTGAATGAGGGCCGGCAGGGATTCGTGCAAAAAAAAGCCAAAAGTTGGATAACTTGCTGTTAGTAAAGAATTTTTTACAGATTCCTGCCGGCCATCAATCCCGGCCGCGTGTACTTCCGAACAGTCCTTGCGTGCTCTGCTGTGAAGCCGGCGGCATCCGTGTATTACCCACACTGTGACCGACCGGTCTCGCACAGTCGCCGCAAGACAGTTGCAGCGTGCCGAACCTCGAAAGGGACGAGGTAGCGGACGAGCGATGGAAGCGCCTTTTTATCTGGCAACTTCATGTTTTCACAAAAGAAATTGGATTCTGCGAGTCATTTTTACACGTATGTCGGCTGAATCCCGGCAGGGCATTCGCATCGGCTGCGACCTGGATGTGCATAGTGCGGTGCATGGGCCAACGTAAAAGACCAGCACTCGCACCGTGGCACTTCGGCCCACCTGGCATCTGTGACGCGTGCGGCAGCCGGTGCGGCACGATGGACCAGGCCGGTATCGTCTGCTACGTCTGCAAGGCGGGCGTCTTCATGCCACGGGGATTCTGGCAATTCTCGCCTTGCCCAGCGTGCAAGGGAGCCGACTCGTTCTGCACATGCTGCGAGGGTCGCAGCTGCATCGCCACACCGCGCGAAGACATCGACGTTGATGAGCTTGAACGGTTCTGGCAGATAGTCATCAAGCGGGCACTAGAGGACGGCACATCCTTGCCCGCGCCGGTTGC